>JBHEPH010000008.1:0-29661 GCA_046260395.1 Gemmatimonadales bacterium | reverse complement strand
CGCGGCGCATGCGGGCTGGCGCGGCGCCCTGGCCGGGGTGCTCGAATCGACCATCGTCGCAATGGAGTCGCTCGGCGCGCGGCGCGCCTCCATCACCGCCGCAATCGAGGCATAGAGCTCGGTCGCGAACTCGTCGCGGATCGCCCCGATCCGGCTGGCGTCGGCACTGCGGCCCAGGACCGTGGCCATGGCGGCGGCGTCCTTGAACCCGCGCAGGGCGAAGAAATCGTCCCAGTACGAGTGCATCGGCTTGGCCGAGTACCCCTCGTGACTGATGGACGGCGGCAACAGGCCGAAGAAGATCCGGTTGGGCCCGGTCCGGTATTCGTCGGTCCGGCGGCTCTGCCGAAGCGAGTCGAGGTAGCCCACGGCGCCGGCCACCCGGGGCCACATCTCCGTGAGGAGCGGGCGGTCCCCGGTGTGGCGGAAGTACTCCATCACCAGGTAGATGAACTCGCCATGGCTATCGTGCTCTGGCACCGGGTCGGCGCCCCGCCGGTCCACGCAGCAGGGGATCTTGCCGTTGGGGTACTGGAAGCGGGCGTACCAGCGAAGGAAGTCGCGGACCGCGTCGGCGTGCCCAAAGCGGAGCAGCGCCGTGGAGGTGAGCGAGCCGTCGCGGATCCAGGAGCGCTCGTAGGAACGGGAGCCGGGCTGGATGGCGGGGCCGTCCCGGTTGATCAGGATGTACGCCAGGGTGCTGGCAATGGTCTGGGCGACTCGGCTGCCCGCGTCCGGCAGCCGGATCGTGGCGCGATCGACGGCCGCCTCCCAGGTGCGGGCCGCCTCGGCCAGCGCCCGGTCCACGGCGGCGGCGCTCCGATCGGCCAGCGGGGTTGGGGCCCGCGGCCCGAGCGGGATCTCGATCGCCATGGTCGCCGAGTCACCCGGAGCCAGGTCCAGCCGCCACGCCAGCGCCCCCGAGGCCGCGCCGAACGGATCACGGACGGCGCGGCGTGGCGGCAGGGCGCCGGCGCGCAGGTATTCCACCACATCCCCTGCGCTGAAAGGTGCCGCGCCGAAGCCGCTCGGGGCGGTCAGCGGGACTACTGTGCGATTGCCGTTGACTACCACCCGTCGGCCGTCCCAGCGGATCGAGTCCACCCGGCTCACGCCCCCCGGGGTGCCAAGAAACTGCCACGATGGATTGACCTGGAACGGCCGGAGGGCAAGGTAGAACGTGCCCCGGAGCGGATCGGCGCTGCGGTTGGTGACTCGGTACCTCGCGACGACGCTCGAGGCACTGTCGGACCCGCGCGCGAAGGCGGTGATCACCAGGGCCGCGTCGCCCGCCCGCCATTCGACCGACGGAATCGGCAGCCGGTGCTGCTCCAGCGAGGCGGTCGCCGTCACCTCGTGCCAGGAGACCAGCCGGCCGCCGACCATCAGGAACGGCTCGGCGCTGAACGCCCCGGTGCCCGGTTCCAGCGCCCCGTCCTCGTTGAGCAGCGCCTCCTCCATGGCCCCGTCCACGCCGATCACGGTCCACGCCGCGCGCTCCCCGACCAGGTAGCGAGGGTAGCTACCGCGCGGCGCGTCCCCGGCGACCACCTCGAAGAAGGTGTTGCGGGAGGTCGAGGCGGCCAGCGGTTCGATCCGGAGCTCGCGGAGCCCGAAGCCGGCCCCGCCCGGCGGCCCGGCCAGGTCGAGCCGGAGGAACCGGGCATCGGCATCGGGAAGGAACAGGTGATCCCGCAACGCCGGGCCGCCGCGCACCCGCCGCTCCAGGGGGCGCCACACCTTCCCGTCCGCGGAGGCGAGGACCGCGAAACTCCTGGGGGCGCGCCCGGACTCCCACGCCAGCATCAGCCCACCGAACTCCCGGCTCCGGAGGAAGTCGATCGTGACCGAGGCGCGCGGGCCCGCCGCGCGCCAGCTGGTGGCGGTGTCCCCATCGAGCAGCGCCGCGGCGGGATGGCCGCCCCGGCTGGCGCTGGCGCGCACCGTCGGCGTCAGGTCGTAGGGGCCGGATTCGGGAAGCGGGGTCAGGACCAGATCGTCGAACCAGACGCTGCCCTGCCCTCCGCCGCTGCCCGCGGTGATGACCAGCTCGAGGGCCGCGACATGGTCCAGGGTGCCGCCGCCCAGGGGGCCCCAGGCGAAGCTGATCTGGCGGCGCCGGATGGTGACCTGACGCCATTGCCCGTCGAAGACCCGGTCGCGCTCGGTGTACCACCAGACGTTCTCGCCGCTCCGGTCCACCAGCTTGAACTCGAGGGTGTTGGGGGCCGCCACGCCCCGGATCCAGAACGAGAGGGCGTAGTTGCCGGCGAGGTCGAGGGACATCGTCCGGCGGGCGATCGCGTAGCCGCCGCCGGGAAAGTTGAAGTCCAGCCGCAGGGCGCCACCCCGGCGGCCCCGGTCGCTCCGGAGCGCCAGGGCGACACCGTCCGCCGGGTGGGCCGACCAGGCCTCGATCCGGTCGAAGTCGTCGATCACCCGGGCGGCCGGCGGATCGGCCTGGGTGACCGCCAGGAGGGCGCCCAGCAGGAGGGTCGCGATCATCCCTTGACGCTCCCCGCCATGATACCCTGGATGTAGTAGCGCTGCAGGAAGAGGAACCCGATGAAGACCGGCAACACCGTCACCACCGCGCCGGCCATCATCAGCTCGACGTCCTGGACGTGCTCCCCAGCCAGGTTGGCGAGGGCGACCGGCAGGCTGTACCGGTCATCGTCGCTCAGGACAATCAGGGGCCACATGAAGTCGTTCCACGCGCTCAGGAAGGTGAACACCCCGAGCGTGGCCATGACCGGGGCCAGTCCCGGCAGGACCACGGACCGGAACACCCGCCACTCGCTGGCGCCGTCGAGTCGCGCGGCATCGAGCAGCTCGTCGGGAATCGAGAGGGCATACTGGCGCACCAGGAAGATCCCGTAGATCGGCGCGAGCACCGGGATCATCGCGCCGAAGAGGGTGTTGATCAGGCCCATCTCCCGGAGCAGGATGAACATCGGCAGCATCGCCACCTGACCCGGGATGACCATGCCGGCCAGCAGCGCCCGGAAGACCGACTGCCGCCCCCGAAAGCGGAGCTTGGCGAAGGCGTAGCCCGCCATCCCGGTGATCAGCACCGCGAGGACGGTGCCGCCGAGGGAGATGATCAGGCTGTTGAGGAAGTAGCGCCCCATGCTGAGGCTGGTGAACAGCGCCCGGTAATGCTCCAGCGTCGGGCGAGCGGGCAGCAGCGGAGGCGGCGAACTGTTGGCCTCCCCCGGGGCCATCAGCGAAGCCGAGAGCATCCAGAGCAGCGGGCTCGCGGCCAGCACCGCGCCGGCCAGAAGCAGCGCGTGCAACGCCAGCGAGCGCCAGCGGGCGTTCACAGCTCGCGCCCACGCTGCAGCCGGAGCTGCACCAGGGTGGCCACCAGGGTCAGCGCAAAGAGGACCACCGCGATGGAGGCCGAGACGCCCAGCCGCCACCACCGGAACCCTTCCTCGTACATGTAGAGCACCAGCGTGAGGGTGCTCTTGAGCGGCCCGCCCTGGGTCATGATGTAGGGCTCGCTGAAGATCTGGAACGAGGCGATCATCGTCACCACGCCGACAAACACGAAGGTCGGGCCCAGCATCGGCAGGGTGATGTGCCGAAAGCGGCGCCACGCCCCGGCCCCGTCGAGCGAGGCCGCCTCGTACAGTTCCTCTGGGATGCTCTGCAGCCCGGCCAGGAACACCAGCATGTTGAAGCCGAAGTTCTTCCAGACCGAGAGCAGGATCAGGGAGGGCATGGCCCACTGCGGGTCACCCAGCCAGTCCACCGGGCCGATCCCGACCAGGCCGAGCGCGGCGTTGAAGAGGCCGTACTGGGGGTGGTAGAGGTAACGCCAGACCAGGGCCATGGCCACCAGCGTGGTGACCCACGGCGCGAAGAAGGCGCTCCGGAAGAACGGCTTGAAGCGAACCAGCTTGCCGTTGACCAGCACCGCCGCCAGCAGCGAGACCGCTGCCGAGAGGGGGCCGCCCACCACCACGAAGTAGAGGGTGTTCTTGAGCGCGGTCCAGAACAGCGGGCTGGTGGCGAGATCCTGGTAGTTCTGCAGGCCGATGAACCGCGTGCTGCCGAAATCCGCCACCGAGTATATGTCGAAGTCGGTGAACGAGAGGACGAACGCGGCGACCACTGGAATGGCGAAGAAGACCCCGATCAGCAGCAGCGCCGGCGTGACGAAGGCCCACCCGGCCCGCGCCTCAGCCCGCGCGTCGGCGCCGATCACGGCAGGATCCCGGCGCGCCGGCCCAGCAGGTACCGGCGCCGTTCCAGCAGCCGGTCCACCGCGGCGTCGAGGGCGGCGAGCGCCGCCGCCGGGGACCGCCCGCCCCGCACCGCGGCCTCGGTCTGGTCGAGCACCTTGGTGGTGACCTGCTCCCACTCCGGCACCATCGGCGTCGGCACTGTCCGGCCCAGCTGGATCCGGAAGGCATCGGCCTCGCGATCGGCGGCCAAGGCGGAATCGGCCCAGGCCTCCCGGCGGGCGGGGAGGTCGCCGCTAAGCCGGTAGAAGAGCGCCTGCTGGTCCGGCCGCGACAGGTAGGCCACCAGGTCCCGCGCCAGCCGCGCCTGCTTCGACGCGCGGAACACCACCAGGCTCGAGCCGCCGGCCAGCGAGACCCCCGACTCGCCGCCGGTGGGCCCCGGCAGCGGCGCGGTACCCCAGGCGTCCTGCAGTTCAGGCGGCAGCCGGCGCCGGAACTCGCCCAGGTTCCACGGTCCGCTGATGTACATCGCAAAGGTGCCGCGGGCGAATTCCTGGTAGAGGTTGGCGATCTCGGTGCTGCTCACCGGGGGCGCCAGCCCCTCCCGGTACAGCGCCAGCAGGAAGTCGAAGGCGCGCGCAAACTCCGGCTGACGGAAGGCGCCGAGGCCGTGGGCATCGATGAGCGGGGAGCCCTGCTGGAGTCCGAGGATCACCACCGGCGGCCATTCGTTGATCGGCAGGAAGATGGCGTACTTCGTGGGTCCGACCACCCGCTTCACCGCCCGCATCGCCTCGAGCCACTCGGCCCAGGTCTCCGGCATCGCCGGGTAGCCGGCCTGGGCCAGGATGTCCTTGCGATAGAAGAGCACCCGGGTGTCCACGTACCAGGGCACGGCAAACAGCGTGTCATTGACCCGGTTGGTGGCCAGGATGCCGGGGAAGTAGCTGCTGTCGGCCAACCCGCCGATGACCGGCGCCAGCGCCCCGAGGGTCACCATCTCCGGGATCCAGGTGTTGCCGAGCTGGGCGACATCCGGCGTGGCTCGACCCACGATGGCGGTGAGCAGCTTCTCGTGCGCCGCGGTCCAGGGGATCTGCTGGACCCGGACCCGGACCCCGGGGTGTTCGCGCTCGAAGCCGCGGACCAGCTCCTGCACCACCTCGCCCTCGCGCCCGAAGGCCCAGAACCGCAGCGTGACGATGTCGTCGCGGGGGCCGCAGCCGAGTCCGGCCACCACCGCCAGCAGCACCGCCGTGCCGCGCCGCAGGCTCACGGCGCCCGGTCCAACCAGCCGCCCCGGAAGCCGGCCCGGCGCAATCCCTGGATGAGGTAGGGACTCTTCCGCATGTGCTTCCAGACCAGCTCGGAGCGGTGGTTGGCGATCATGGCGATGATCGGCCCCTGGTCGATCCCGAGGTAGTCGGTGTCGAACCACCCGAGCCCCGGAATCAGGCGGCCGTGCTGCAGCGGCACGTGGCTCCATTGCCAGGTGGGATTGAAGGCGTCGAGGAATCCGTACTGGCCAAAGAGCCCCTCGCCGTACCGCTCCCGCATCGCGACCAGCGCCGGTCCCACGATCTCCGGCGCGAAGGCGATCGAGCCGGCCGCCGCCGTGGGCGCGATGGTGCCGTCGTCGCGCACCTCATTGTAGGAGGCCCCCCGGGCGGCGTAGGAGAAGAACCGACGGGGCTGGCCGTTGACCGGGAGGGTCACGTCGGCGGGGCCGTCGGAGGCGGTCAGCCCCCAGATGTCGGGCCCATATCCCGTCCACCCCTCCGGGTTGGCGATCGCATAGCTGCGCTGGCCGTAGGTGGCCCGCCGGGAATTCTCGAAATAGTCGATGCCCCGGCCGCGCATGTACTCGTCGGCGATCCCCCGGAAGTCGACCCAGACCTGCGAGTACTGGTGCCCGAACAGCGGGGCGAAGCCGACATGGGCCTGGCCCCGGAACTCGCCCCAGGTGTAGGTGGAGATCCAGGCCTGCCACGCCCCGTCGGCAATCGGGTGGGTGGGCGAGCCCAGCGCCAGCAGGTACACCAGCATGGCCTCGTTCATGCCGCGCCAGTCGAGATGATGGAAGCCGCTCTCGGGATACCACCCCATCGTCACCAGCGGCGGCCGCGGCTGGGCCCAGGTCCAGTCCGTCCGGTGGTAGAGCGAGTCGGCGTAGGCGCGGATGGCGGGCTCCAGCCCGCCGGCGCCGTCAAAGAACTGCTGGCAGAAGAGCGCCCCGGCCATGAGCAGCGCCGTGTCCACCGTGGAGAGCTCGACCGTCTGGAAGCGGAGCCCGGTGGACGGGTCGAGAAAGTGGTAGAAGAACCCGTGGTACCCGGCGGTGCCGCTCGCCGCGGGCCCCTGGGGCAGCTGGTAGAAGAAGCGGAGGGTCGCCAGCACCCGCTCCGCCGCGGCCTCCCGGCTGATGTAACCCTCCTCCGCCCCGATCGGATAGGCCGTCAGGGCAAAGCCCACCGCGGCGATGCTGGAGAAGGACTGGGTGGGCCAGCGGTCGGGGGTCAGGCCGGTGGCGGCAGGAGACTGCTCCCAGAAGAAGTCGAAGGTCCGCCGGGACACCGTGTCGAGCAGCGCCGCGATCCGATTGGTGGTCGGGGTCGGGGCGGGGGCCGTGCCGTTGTAGCTGCAGCTGAGGACCCCGACCAGCAGGAGACCGGCGAGGGCGAGGGGGCGGGAGGAGGAACGGGACATGGGCACCGCCCGGCGGGGGGGGAGTGGCCACGGGGCACCCGACGGGTGCCCCGCAGCTCACCGACTGTGGACGCCTGCTCGGCTAGAACGTGTACTCAAGCCCGAACTGCACCCGGCGCGGATCGGAGATGGTGCAGCCCGCCTTGCCGAAGTTCGCGTCGGCACGATTGCCGGTATTGTAGCACCCCAGGTTCTGGGTGTTGAGGACGTTGAACCCATCAATCGTCAGCCCGAACGCAGACCGCCCGAAGCTGAAGTCCTTGCGGAGCCGCAAGTCGAGCATCTTGTAGGTCGGGGCATCAAAGGCCCCGGGCTCCAGCGGATTGCCGGTGCCGCCAAACCGGTCGCCGACGTCCAGGTTGGAACCGCTGGCCACGGTGGCCACGCCGCTGAACTGGAGGTCCAGCACCGCCGGCATCCCGATCACCCAGTTGGCCACGACCCGGTACGGCTCGTCATTGCGCACCTGCTTGGGGTAGTCGGCCGGGTTCGGGAAGCTGAAATCGTCATTGAACCCCTCGGTCTGCCGCTTGGCCCTGGTGTAGGCGATGCCGCCGCCCCAGCCGAAGTCCTCGCCGGCCCGGTAGGCGCGGTCCATCTTCACGGTGAGCGCGTCGTACCAGGTCTTGCCGGTGTTGTCGGCGAAGAGCACGGTGCCGAACCCGGGAATCTGGGTCCCCACGAAGCACCCCGCCACCCCGAACGAACGCTCCGGGCAGGTAAAGTTGGCGTTGGCCCAGTAGAAGGTGAAGGTGTTGCTGCTGCGGACTCCGTTGTAGGCCACCTCGAGGGCAAAATCGCCGAGGAGCTGCCGGATCCCCGCGCTGAACTGGGTGGACTTGGGGGGCTCAAGGTCGTTGGGCAGCAGCTTGATCTCCCGGGTGTTGAACGCCCGGTTGGTGGTCAGCGGGAGTACCGCCTCGCGCCCCGAGAGGTACGAGTTGTTCCACTCCGCCTTGCCCGCCTCGGCCGGCCCGCCGGCGGGATAGAACTCCACCCGGTACCCGGGATGCTGCAGCGCGAACTTCTCCTCCGAGGCCAGGTCGAAGAGCGTGCGGTCATAGAAGAGGCCGACGCTGCCGAACACCGTCGTCCGGTTGTCCCGGGTGATGCCATACGAGAACCCGACCCGCGGCTGGATCGCTCCCAGGAAGGCGCTCCGCTTGGTGCCGTCGGTGAAGTACCGCTCGGGATCCAGGGGGAGGGTCAGCCGACTCTGGTACTTGGTCAGCGAGTCGACCACGTCCTGCGGGGTCACGTAGTCCCGGTTGATCGCCCCCGACTCATAGTCCCAGCGCGCGCCCAGGTAGATGGTCAGGCGCTCCGAGGGGCTCCAGTCGTCCTGCAGGTAGGCGCCCAGCTGGGTGTTCTTGGTCTCGAAATTCGGGTCGCCGGACTGGAACTCGACCCGCTGCGGAAACTGGAAGTTGTGGAACCACGACTCGTAGACGAAGCGCGGGTTCTCCGAGTTCTGCTTGATGATGCTGTAGTCGCTGAAGTCGACGTTGATGCCGGCCTTGAGCACATGCGTGCCGCCCATCTGCCAACCGACGTAGGTCAGGTCGTTGCGCAGCGACAGCCGCTTCTGGGTGAAGTCCTGGTTGGAGATGTTCCCGCCGATCTGCACGCAGCAGCCGAAGCCGTAGAACCGGTTGACCAGGTCCGGGTTGGTCGCCACCGGGTTGTACTGGTACCGCTGGTACGACACCAGCGCTTCGTTGAGCCACGACCCCTTGAAATAACTGTGCTTGAGGAGCCCGGTGGTGACCGCGTTGTTGAAGCGGGTGGCGCCGTCGAAGGCGGTCAGCCCGCCGAAGTCCCGGATATCGTGCTCGGCCCGGGTATTGACGCTCAACTCCATCGAGGAGTTCGGGCTCATGGCGTAGCCGAGCTTGCCGAAGACCAGCGTCGAGCGGAACGGGGAGCCGAAATCGCCATTGTACTGGGCAAAATTGACCGTGTCGAGGGCCGGGAACCCGGTCGGTGGGTCGATGTTGACCCGGTTGGACCGCTCCTGGTAGTTCCCCTCGTACGACCCGAAGAAGAACAGCCGGTCCCGGAGGACCGGGCCGCCGAGGCTTACCCCCATCAGCTGCCGGCGGTAGTCGGGCTTTCGGAAGGTGGTGGGGTTGTTCTCCCGGTCGGCGATCTGGAAGGTGTCCAGCGTCACCAGGCTCTCGTTCTGGTAGGCATAGAAGGCATTCCCGGTCCAGGTGTTGCCGCCCGACTTCGTGGTAGCGGTGATGATGGCGCTGGAGGCCTTCTGGTACTCCGCCTTGTAGTTCTGGGTGATGACCCGGAACTCCTGCACCGCGTTCAGCGCGAAGGGATTGCCCCGGCTGGCGTCCTGGCCGGCCACACCGCCCTTGAGGATGTCGTTCTTGTAGCTGGCCCCGTCAATGAAGACGTTGATCTGCTCGGCGCCTTGCGCCCCGGCCGTGATGGTCTTCCGGGTGTCGCCGATCCGGTCGCCGGTGAGCCGGACGCCCGGCGCCAGCACGGCGAGTGCCAGGAAGTTCCGGTCCGACTTGGGCAGCGCCTCGACCTGCGTCGGGGTCACGTTGGTGGCGATCTCGGTGGAGCGGGTCTCCGTGGCGGGGGTCCCCATGACCGTGACCTCCGCCAGCTGCACCGCCGCGGCGGTCAGGGCAATATTGAGCGTCAGGTCCCGGCCGATCTGCACCTGGACCGTCTGGCCGACGGGACGGTGCCCGATGTGGCGCACCGACAGGGCGTATTGCCCGGGAACCAGGCCCGCCATGGAGTAGAACCCGCGCGCGTTCGAGCTCGCGGACCGCTCCACCCCGGTCGCCAGGTTGCGGGCCCGGACCTCGGCCAGCGGGATGGGCGTGCCATCCACGGCGGTGATGTAGCCCCGGATGCTGCCGGTGCTGGTCTGGGCCGCCACCGGGCCGGCCGTCAGCGTGACCAGGAGCGCCACGCCGAGGACCAGGAGCCGGTGGATGCCATGGTGCGTGCTGCGTGTCTTCATGGTGCCTCCCTTCAGGGTGAACTGCGGGGCGATGCTGGGTTCGGCGCGGACGGCGGACCGCCCTCGTGGATCCGGGCGCCGCAGGACCGCCGGACGACCAGGGTCGTCGGCGCGGTCTCGCGGGTGACGTCGTGGCGCCCCGGGTGCCGGAGCACCGCGAGCAGTGCCGCGACCGCGCGCTCGCCGAGCGCGCTGATATCGACATGGACGGAGGTGAGCGGCGGATCGACGTACCGGGCCATCGGGATGTCGTCGAACCCGCCAATGGCGATGTCCTCGGGGACCCGCACCCCCGCTTCGCGCAGCGCCGCCAGCGCCCCGATCGCCATGCCATCGTTGGCGGTGAAGATCGCGGTCGGCCGCGCGGGGAGGGCCAGCAGGGCACGGGCCGCTGCCGCCCCGGCCGCCTCGCTGAAATCGCCGGGGATCACCAGTTCTGGCGCCGGGGCGATGCCGACATCGCGCAGCGCGGCGCGATAGCCGCGCAGCCGCTCCTCGGCGTCGAAGTTCCCGGGGGCGCCGGTCACGATCGCGATCCGCCGGTGCCCCAGGCCGGCCAGGTGCCGGACCATGCTGTAGGCCCCCGCGTAGTTCTCCACCGTCAGACTGTCGTGGGGCGTCTCCGACGGGGGGCAGTTCAGCAGCACCACCGGGAAGCCGGCGGGAAGGGTCCGCTGGGAAAGCTCCCCGGTGAACTCCGGGGACATGAGCACCAGGCCGTCCACCCGGCCCCGCATCGCCCGCAGCGCCACCTCAAGGGTGGGGCCCCGCTGCCGCGCGCTCGAGACGATGCACTGGTACCCCTCCCGCTGGGCCATCTGGTCGATGCCGCGGATGACTTCCGAGAAGAACTCGCCGTAGAGATCGGGGAGCAGCACCCCGATGATGTGGGTCCGCCGGGTGATCAGGCCGCGGGCGCCGCCATGGGGGGTGTAGTGCAGCCTGGTCGCGACTTCGCGGACCCGGCGCCGGGTCTCCCGGGCCACCAGGTCGGTGCGGTTGAGCGCCCGCGAGGCCGTGGCAATGGAGACGCCCGCTTCTCGCGCAACATCCTTGATGGTCACCATTGGTGTGACTCTTCCGAAACGCGGAGAGACAGCGCGGACCGGCGCCCAGCGGGCGCGGGTGAAAATGGCCCAACCCATCAATACAAACGTTTGCTAAGCTATGTAAACGTTTGCAATTCCCGGGATTTGCGCAAGGGGGGCCCATTTTCCCAGCGCTGGTTCGAGGACAGGGCGGCTCTCCCGAGGCTTTCGCCTCGGGCTCGGCGCATCGTAGGGGCGAGGCCTGCCTCGCCCGCCTGGTCGCGCAAGCGACCTCCCGTGGCCGAGCCCGTGGCGCCCGTCCCGAGCCTCGCGAGGGAAAAGCCATGGGCTCCATCACAACCCCGCCCCACACCAGGGTCATCCCGTGGGGGTTGCATTCTGAAACATTTCCCGCCGTGCGACGTAGGGTTCCAACCGTCCCGCCCTGCCACGGGTCCAATACCTGAACCCCTCCCCCGGGAACTGCAGCGTGATCGCTCCCTGGATTACCGACCTTCGCCATGCCGGCCGCAGCCTCCGCCGCACCCCCGGCTTCTTTCTCACCGCGGTCGGCACCCTGGCCCTCGCCATCGGGGCCGTGGTGGCGATGTTCAGCGTCGTCAACGCCGTCCTCCTGAAACCCCTGCCATACCCCCGTGCGGAGCGCCTCGTGGTGCTGGCCGGCACCGCACCCGGGTCGGACATGCCCGAGCAATTTGGCCTGGGCAATGATTTCTACTTCCAGTACAAGGAGCAGTCCCAACTCCTCGACGGGGTGTTCATCTTTGGCGGGGGCACCTCCACCTTCCGCACCGACACCCGGGTCGAGCGCATCGGCATGGCCTTCCCGTCCAACGACATCTACGCCACCCTCGGCGTTCGCCCGATGGTTGGCCGCCTGCCGGTTCCGGAAGACGCCAATCGTGTGGTCCTGATCAGCGACCAGCTCTGGGACCAGTGGTTCGGCCGCGATTCGGCCGTCGTCGGCCGGTCGTACTTCGTCTCCGGCGAGATGCGCGAAGTGATCGGCGTCATGCCGCCCGACTTCCGGTTCCCGAGCGAGAATACCATGCTCTGGGTGGCTGGCGAGCCACAGCTTGACCAGGTGCAGCCCGGCCAGCTCGGCGCGCCGGTCGTCGCCAGGATGAAGGAGGGGGTGACCCGGGAGCAGCTCGCCACGGAGTTGACCCGGCTCTCGAAGGCGCTGCCGGAGCGGTTCGGCGGGCCGGCCACCTACGCCCGCCTGATCGACCAGCACCAGGCGGTGGTGACCCCGCTCATGGACCAGTTGCTGGGTCCCTCCCTCCGCACTTCGCTCTGGGTGCTGCTCGGCGCCGTCTCGGTGGTCCTCCTGATCGCCTTCGCCAACGTCGCCAACCTCTTCATGGTACGGGCCGAGGGACGCCGCCGCGACCTGGCGGTGCGCCACGCCATCGGCGGTTCGCGCCGCCACATGGTTCGTCTCCAGCTGGCGGAGGCCCTCATGGTGGCGCTGCCTGCGGGCCTGCTGGGGATGGTGCTCTGCGCTGCAACGCTGCCGCTCTTCCTGCGGGCGGCGCCGGAAGGGATTCCCCGGCTCGCCGCGGCGGGGCTGGACATGGGGACGCTGGCTGCCACGTTCGGATTGGTGCTGCTGGCCGCCGTGGCGTGTGGAGTCCTGCCCGTGCTGCCGGCGCTGACACCTGACCTGAACCGCCTGCGCCAGGGTGGGCGTGGCGTGGCAGGAAACCGCCACTGGGGTCGCGATGCCCTGGTGGTGGCCCAGGCCGCGCTGGCCCTGGTGCTGCTGATCGGCTCGGCGCTGCTGGTGCAGAGCGCCCAGCGGCTCCGGAACGTGGATCCCGGCTATGACACGAGTGACATCTACACCTTCCAGTTCGCGCCCGATCAGCCGCACCTGGTGGACGGCCCCACCTGGGGCATGCTGCACCGGGACTTCATGGACCGGCTCCGCGCCTTGCCCGGCGTGGAGGCAGTGGGGCTGGTCAATAACATCCCCCTCGACGAAGGCACCGGCGGCGGGCGCTTCCTGACCGAGGCGATGACCGATGACGGTGGTGGCGTGCTGCTTGACCAGAACTTTGCCGGCGGCGACTACTTCCGCGTGATGGGGATCGAGCAGGTCCGGGGTCGCCCGTTCACCTCGGACGAGACCATTGCGATCAACAGCAGCGTCATCATCAGCCAGTCGGCGGCCGAACGGCTCTGGCCCGGGGAGGATGCGCTGGGCCGCCGGGTGCGGCGCCCCGCGAGCACCCAGTGGTACACCGTGGTCGGCGTGGTGGCCGACGTGAAGCAGGATGACTGGCGCGGGGCCGGCGAGGCGCTGGTCTATTTTCCGCCCACCGGTCCAGCGCCGGACGCCTGGGCGCTGGGTTCGCCGGCCTACGTGGTGAAGTCCCCGCGGGCGGCCACGCTGGGCCCGGAGGTGCGGGACCTGGTGCGCCAGATCGCGCCTGAGGCGCCGGTGTATCGGGAGTTCACGATGGAATTCCTGGCCCAGCGCTCCATGGTGCAGCTCTCGTTCACGATGCTGACGCTGGGTGTGGTGTCGGCCCTGGCGCTGATCCTCGGCGCGGTGGGGTTGTACGGCGTGCTGTCCTACGTGGTGGCGGAGCGCACCCGCGAGATCGGGGTCCGCATGGCGCTCGGCGCCACCGCCAGCGCCGTGCGCCGGCAGGTCGTCTCACAGGGCACCAAGGTGGTGCTGGTGGGTGTCGTGATCGGCCTGGCCGTAGCCCTTGCGGCCACGCGGCTCCTCGGCACCCTGCTCTTCGAGGTGAAGGCAGTCGACCCGCTCGTCTTCGCCGCGATGTCACTGACCATGATCGGCGTGGGCATGCTGGCCAGCTACGTGCCGGCCCGCCGGGCCAGCGGTGTCGACCCGATCGAGGCGTTGCGCGGCGAGTAGGGCGAGGGGTCGGGATTCCGGCCCGAACCTCGCGAGGGAAAAGCCGTGGGATCATTCACAACCCCGCTCCACACCGGAGTCATCCCGACGGAGTCGCGCAGCGACGACGAGGGATCTTGTTACCCGGTCAGTGGATTCCGCAGCGACGTACCAGCATCAGCCGAGAAGATCCCTCACCCTCGCTGCGCGAGGGGTCAAGGGCGGACCACGGTCCGCCCCTACAGGTTGCTCTTGCCAGGTTCCTGGCCCCTGGTCCACTCCACGTACAGCGGTGCGTCGCTACGGTCTGGTGCCTACCCGTCTGGCCACGAACACATCCCGCTCCCACGGATCGAGTGAGCTGGTGGCCTCCAGCCCAGCCTCACGGAACCACTGGAGCCAGTCTCCCCGGGGAAACAGCCCCTCGATGTGGCGATCGTGCTCCACCGTCACCGACCCATCGGCCTCGCGCAGCAGGAAGGCATAGTCCACCGTGTAGGTGCAGTCGTCCGGGTCTGGATCCCAACGCCACTCGAGGTAGCGAAAGCCGCGTCCATCCGGGTCATCCTCGCCACCCGAATCGGTGCCCGGGGTGAAGGTCTCCCGCACGAAGTCAGGCAGCACGATCACGACCCCACCCGGAGCGCAGTGCACCGCGGCGGTGGCCAGCGTGGCCTGCACCTCCTCCGGGGTCGTGGCGTACATGATGGCGTCATGCACCAGCACCACGTCGAACTCGCGGTCGAGCCGGAGGGTACGCATGTCCCCCAGCAGGTGCGTGGCCTCGGGGTTCACGACGCGATTCTCCGCCAGCATCCCCGGTGCAATGTCCGTCAGCGTCAGGTCGTAGTGCGGCTTGAGGTGCCAGGCCAGGCTGCCACCACCCGAGCCGAGCTCCAGCAGGGTGGGCCGCCTGCCAGTGATGGTGGGTAACCGAGCCAGGAGGTCTACCGCCTCCTCTTCGTAGTGCGCGGGCGGCGAGAACAGCGGCCACCACTGCGCCAGCTCGGCGTAGAAGCGTTGGTGGGATGGCATCGTGCGATGACTCCTATGAATGGCAGGGTCCGGGGCGCATGGGGGCGCACAGAGGTGCGCCCCCAACAGGTGCGCCCCTACACCGATGAACGGCAGGGTCCGGGGTCGGGAATGGGAGAAGGTGCGCCCTGCCCCACTCAGGGGCAAGGGTCGCCACTGGACGCGTGAAACCATTCTCCCTTTCCGGGCGTCCATTCTAGAAGCGCCGCGCCCTGCCATTGGTGGCCCAGGCCCTTATTCCGCCCACATTCGCAGGATTGGACACATGCCTACGCGACCTGCCACACCCCGCGCCGTCCTCCTTGGCGCCTGCCTGCTGATCGGTGTCCCCCTGGCCACGCTGGTTGCCCAGACACCGCCACCAGCCTCACCACCACCTCGCCCCTGCTCCAGTGAGGCCTACCGAGCCTTCGACTTCTGGCTCGGCACCTGGGACGTGGTGAATCCGGCCGGCGCGGTGGCGGGCCGCAATGTCATCACCGCCGGCAACGGCGGCTGCACCATCACCGAGTCCTACACCACCCCCGGCGGCTATGCCGGCCAGAGCATCAATGCCTACGATGCCCCGCGTGATCGGTGGCACCAGACCTGGACCGACGTGTCGGGGCTGCTGCTGCGACTCGAGGGCACCTCGCCGCAACCCGGCGTGATGCGGCTCGAAGGTACCCGGGTGGATGCCCAGGGACGCACCGTCACTGATCGAATTACCTGGACACGCCAGGAGGACGGCAGCGTCCGGCAGTTCTGGGAGCAATCGCTGGACGGGGGCGCCACCTGGCAGACGGCGTTTGATGGGATGTATCGGCGCGTGGAGAGTGGCCTGGAGTCTGGCACCGCTCATCATCCACAGTTGATCTGACGAGGTTCGCGTGAGAGTTTCTCGACTGATGGCGCTCTGCGGCGCCAGTCTGGTGATGATCGGTTGTGGCGGCAGCGCCGACTCGCCCAGTGCCCTCACCACCACGCGCGACTCGACTGGCGGCATCCTCCGCATCCGCCATGTTGGTGAAGCACCGGTCTGGACACCGGTGGAAGTGATGACCATCGGCTCCGTGGATGAAGGCCCCAATTCCTTTGCGCGGATCCGCTCGATCCTGCTGGGTCACGATGGCGGCGTGCTGGTGGCGGACGCGGGCAACAAGGTGGTGCGCGAATTCGGGCCCGACGGCGCCTACCGCCGCGACATCGGCCGCGACGGCGCCGGCCCCGCCGAGTATCGCGAGCCGTACAGCCTGGCCTGGATCGGAGATACCTTGGCGCTGCTGGACCCGAGCAATGCGCGGGTGGGGCTCTTCCAGCGCGACGGCTCGTGGGCCGGCCAGTGGCGAAGCCCCGTGATCACTGGCCCCAGCCATGTCCGGCTCTATCCGTCGGGGGAGGGCGGACTCTACCTGATCGGCTTCAGTCAGCGCGGACGCCTCTTCATCGGGCACGGCCCTGCCGGACCCACCGATACCCTCAGCGACCTGCCGCCCCGCGAGGGAATCACCACGTTCATCCGCTGTGACTGGCCCAATAATGCCGGCATGCGCTTCTACGAGGTGCCGTTCGCACCGGGGCGGCTCCAGATCCCCGGTCCGGGCAACGCCTTCCTCGTCGCCAACACCGAACGGTATCAGATCTTTTCGGTGACCCCGGCGGGTGACACGCTGCGGGTTCTCGAGCGCGAGGTCGGCCCCCCGGTACCGATCACCGATGCCGAGTGGGACGAACGCACGGCGGAATGGCGGAAGGATCGGGCCGAGGATGCCACGCTGCAGTGCCCCGTCAGCTCCATTCCGCGCCCCGGAAGCAAGCCCGCCCTGGATGACTGGTTCCTTGCCGACGATGGCACCCTCTGGGTGGATCGCTGGACCGTCAGCGGAAGGGTGACCGAGGTCTTCTCACCGAACGGCGACCTGCTGGGGGCTTTCCCCGCCATCGAGCGCAACCGCAATGTGGTGCCCAGCGCGCGGGGCAACCGGCTGGCGGTCGTCGTCAACGACGAGGACGGGATTCCGTTTGTGAAGGTGTTCGAGTTGCGGTGAGGGTGGGCGGACGGGCGGACAGGCGGGCAGGACGGAAAGGACCAACGGAGTCATCCCGATGGAGTCGCGAAGCGACGACGAGGGATCTTGTTACCCAGTCAGTGGATTCCGCAGCGGCGCACCAGCATCAGCCGAGAAGATCCCTCCGCCTCACCCTCGTCGCTGCGCTCCTCGGGGTCGGCGTTCGGGATGACTCCGATGAACGGTGTATCTCTGGCGGGCGGACCATCCCTCGCTCCGCTCGGGACAGGCTCGTCCGCCCCTACGGCTCACGGCTCACCGCTCACCGCTCACCCCCCTCACCCGGCCGGGCAGGCGACCCGATGCGCGCGCACCGGCTGGCGCGGGCGCAGCCCCGGGGGATCCTCCGGCAGCACGACATTGCCCACCGCGCGTCCCCAGCCGGCCAGTCCCTCCTCACTCCACGCCAGCACCAGATCCAGCCCGCCCCCGCCGGGGTGTCCGGTCCGCATCGAGTCGATCGCACTCCGCGCCCAGTATCCGAAGGGATGATCCGCCACCGTCTCCGCCGTGAGCCAGGTCCGCGCCAGGCGGGACGCCTCGTGCCCGGGCCATCCCTCCAGCGGCTCCTCGCGCAGTTCAATGCCCCAGGGCAGCCCCAGACGGGCGTCGCCGGTCTCCGGCTCGAACTGGTAGCAGCCGGCGACCGACTTCGCATAGGCCTCCGCCTGTTGGGCGGGCGAAGGCGCGCACGCGGTCAGGAGCAGCCACGACATCATCAGGACGGGCCGCGCACGGGGCGGAGCTGCCCGGTGCACGGCCATCACCTCGGCACCCGGATGAGCTCAACGCGACCGTCGTGGAGCATCCGGTACAGGGGCTCGATCACCACGTCATCCCAGAGTGTTGCGCGTATCGGACTCGTCTCGACGCGCAGCGCCGGCTGGGGCAGGACATACGGATCGGCGGCGCCGGGATCGACCGTCCAGCCCAGGTCTTCGAGCGAGCGGACCGACATGATGCTGAGCGGCATCGGCACCCCCGCGGCCTCGAGGAAGCCCGTCATCAATTCGTTGTCAAACACAGACTCCCGCCAGTGGCTGTCGCGGGTTCCGGCGCCGCCGGTGCCCTCCACCGGAATCGTCCCGAAGCCACCCAGCGCTTGGTACGCGGCCACTCCCGCTGCCCCGGTGTACTGCGGATCCGCCTGGCCCGCGCCCGAGAGCAGGTTATTGCCCAACTGCGTCCAGAGCGTGCCGATCCCCACCACATGCCCGATTTCATGCATGATGATGCGTTCGACCCGGTCGGCATCCAGCACGGCGAGGTCCGCCTCGTCGAAGGTCAGCGAGCCCATCCAGAGGAGGTTGCCTGGCGCCACGAAACCGCAGGGGCCGGCCTGGGCCACCGCACCCGCCACGCCGTCGATCGGGGCAATGGCGGTCAGGATGACCAGGTCCTCGATCACCTCCCCCGCGCGCAGCTTGGTCGCATGACCCTGGCACGACGGCGCGCCCAGGCCGGTCGGCGTCGCCAACACCAGCTGTGGCAGGTTGGTGAGGATAACACTCTCCCACTTCGCCACCGCCCCGTCCAGCGCGGCGCGATTGGTCGCGGACGGCATCATGCCGGAGGCGTTGACGATGGCGATGTTGTAGCCGTCGACCGGCTTGGTGGAGACCGAGAGGGCGAAGACGCGGGACGCCGTCTGGCCCGCGCTCGTCACCCTCACCTCGAAGAAGAAGGTCCCCGACGTCGTCGGCGTGCCGGACAACAGTCCGCTTGCGGCGCCCAGGGCGATCCCCGGCGGCAGCTCCCCGGCCACCACCTCATAGGCAAAGCTCACCCCGTCGCCTCCGGACCCCACCACGCCGATACCGCCCGGATAGGGCGTGCCCACGATGCCCACCCGCAGGTACCAGTTGTCGATCAGGACCGACGGCCCCGCGGGGGGTGGGGGCTGCACGACCGTGACCGTGACTTGGGCGCTGCGGTCGCCCGTGGAGGCCCGGATGACGGCGGTGCCGGCACTGATGGCGGTCACCAGTCCGGTGGGACTGACCTGTGCAACATTGGGCGATTCGGAAGTCCAGCCGAAGGTTACACCCGGAATCAGCTGCCCGGCGGCGTTCTTGGCCTGCGCCCGGAGCTGTACGGTCTGGCCGATCGAGAGGGTCGTCGAGCCGACCGCGGAGAGGCTGACCGAGGCCACCGTGGAGCTGGGGCGGGTGGGGCCATCCCCGCCACAGGAAGCCACCAGCCACGCCATGGTCAGCCAGGCCGCCCCACGGAGGGGGTGAAGGCGCTGAGTCATCTGGCCACCCACAGGCCTGGTGGCGACCCGAGTCCGGGGCCCCTCGCGTGCCATGTCATCCCCGTCATCCTCCGTGGTGTCAGGCCACGGAGATCGCGGACCTGCCTACCTTCGGCTGAACACCGCCCCGTGCGGCACCCCGGACAGCCGCACTCCGGGATCGGTGGTACCCTCATCACGAAATCGTTCGTCAATCGCCAGTGCGCCGGTGGTGGAGTCGTGGGTCAGCAGCACCACCCGGTTCATCATCGCGCCGTAGCCGGTCAGCACCAGCCGCTGGGTATTCGGCTCCAGCGCCAGCCAGTGCGGGATCCAGCCCTGCGGCAGGGTTACCCGCCCCACTTCGCGCGGTGCCGCCGGGTCGGTCATGTCCATGCTGACCACCGCCGGGATTGAGGGCACCGTCACCATGAGGTGACGGCCACCCACCACCGGAATGGCACACCAGGTGGCCTCATCCTTTGGGAACGACGCCACCAGCCGCCCGCTGGGCGTGTCACCGTCGAGCCCGTCCAGCAGGTACATCCCACAGGAGAAGGTGGTGACCACCACCGTGCGCCCATCACTCAACACCCGCGGCTCGGCGGTGAAGTCGGCCTCGGTGCCGAGGGGGCCGGGGGGGAGTTCGAAGGTGTGGAGCAGGGAGAGGTCCGACAACCGCCAGACCTGGATCTCACGCGCCTTGTGCGGGTTCTCCTCGTCCATGTCGGTCGTGGTGGTGACCACGCGGTCGAGTGCCGGCACCACCGCCAGCGAGTAGGTGCGTGCCCCGCGCGGCACGCCGGGCCCGAAGGCAGAGCTGGAGCGGATCAGTTCGCCGCGCGTGGTCATCTCCACCAGGCCGCCGGGCATCGCGCCCGCCGAGTCGTGGCGCATCTGGAAGGCGGCGAGGACATTACCGTTGGTCAGGCGGACGTAGGAGTGCGGGTGTGAGTAGCCGTCGAGCTCACCCACCTGCGCCATGAGCTGCGGCGCGTCGGGGGTGTTCAGGTCGAAGACGTAGGTCTGGCCCGACCCGAAGCCGTTGGCGAGCAGCAGCCCTCCCTCGGCCATCTCATGCTCGGTGTGATGTGGCCCGTTGCGGACCCCTGGCACCGGCATCGTGGCGATGAGGCTGCCGTACCGCTCGCCCTCCGGCCGCACATTGAGCACCGCCAGGTAGTCGGGCTGGGTGCTGTCGGCGCCAGCGGTCCAGACGAAGAGGTGATCGCTGGGCGGGGTGACCTCGGGGGTGGCGGCGTCATCGGTCGCCGGAGCGCACGCGGCAACGAGGCCGAGGAGTGCTGCGAGGGCTGGGCGGTGCATGGGGTGTCCGGGGTTGGGGAGCATGGTCGGTCCGTGGTTATCTGTTTTCATCGAGCCACTGCTCTGGAGTCATGGCTCCGGCGCGGTGGATGAGTTCGGTATCCCAGGACAGGAGCCGGCCATCGGTCCGCGCCGCGACTGCAGCATGAATGGCATCTCCCGCGCGAAGAAACAACTCCGTCCCGATCGCGATGGCCTCGGCCAACAGACCGTTGTCGAAAGGAACGATCGTGAGGACGGCCGGATCGAGGACGGAATCGGCCAGCAGCCGACCCCGTTCGGGGTGTCGCATCCGTCGGGCGAGGGCACAGGCCACTTCCACCTTGGTGCTTGCCGCAACGACCAGCGGCACTCGCGCTGCACCCACTTGCGACAGCCACGCTCGACTCACCCGATAATAGCTGTCGCTGGCATCCGCTGCGGCCACCCAGATGCACGCGTCAACGACCAGCGGGGTGCTCACCGCCGCTCGAGCCGGTTGCGATCCTCATCCAGGATCTCGCGGGTGGTGGGCCCAGGCGGTGCGTCGGCGAGGAATTCGTCGGCGAGCGCAGTCCAGCGCTCCAGCCAGCGTCGAGCCTCCTCCGGATCCGGCGCGGGTGTGGCGGCCAGCCACTTCTGGTACAGCTCGGTGGTGACCTCACGTACGGTGCGGCCCTCAAGTGCCGACCGGGCCTTGACTTGGCGGTAGAGGTCGTCGGGAATATCGATGGTGGCCTTCATGGCAGCAAGTTAGCTGTATTGCTGTATTGCTGTCAAGCAGGGTGTGGAAGTGAGCAGGGAACGGGGAACAGGGAGCCGTAGGGGCGAGGCATGCCTCGCCCGCCTGGTCGCGCAAGCGACCTCTCGTGGCCGAGCCCATGGCGAGAGCCATGGGATAATTCAAACACCGCACCACATCGGAGTCATCCCGACAGAGGCGCGCAGCGAGGGGGTGGGTGTATCCCGAGGCTCGCGCCTCGGGCTCGGCTGCCGCACGATGGGTGTTACACCCCGGAGCCCCATGCACCGCATGGGGCTCCGCGAGCCGAAAGCCCGCCCATTGAATGCCCCGCCGCATGCGGCGGGGCGTGGGACATGGAATAGATTGTCTGCGGCGGCCCAGGCGGTGCCTGGGCCGCCGCGTTGTGACGCCCATGGTGCACCCATGCCGTCGCCTGTGTGCGGATGAGCCCGGCGAATCGTAGGGGCGAGGCATGCCTCGCCCGTACGGTGCGTCGGCGTTCGGGATGAATCCGATGATGACGGGGGCGCACAGATGTGCGCCCCCAACGTGCGCCCCCAACAGGTGCGCCCCCTACACCTGCTCGCGACGCCCCCGGCGCTTGCGCCCGTCCATCGCCTTGCCCTCCATCACGTTGTAGTCGGCGTAGTAGGCCACCTTCATCATGTGCGCGGTGAACCGCTGCTCGTGCCGCTGCGCCTCGCGCTCCAGCTCGTCGGCCATCTGGTGCAGCGCCGTCACCCGCCCCGCGTACTCGCGGATCCGCCGCGCCGTGGCCACCAGCTCCCGCTGCGCCGCGTCCAGGTTGCCGGCGCGGTTGTGCTCCACCGCGCGGCGCCGTGCCAGCGCGGCGTAGCGACTCGCCACCAGCACGTCCACCTCTGCGTCCCTGGGCTGCGAGGTGTTGGCGCCGTGGCCCGCGTACTCCCACGCCAATGTGGCCGGCGCTTCGTCCAGCGCGCCGTCGCGATCCACCAGCCGCGCCACGAGCGCCGCCCGGTCCCCTTCCCCACGACGCGGGAAGGTCACCTTCAGCACCAGCTCCACTTCCTGGCCGTCCACCAGGTCGCCGATCACCATGCGATGGCGCAGTCCCTGCCGGCCCATCACCCGGCCATCCATCGACTCGAGTTCCATGCCGAGATCGGTGTCCACTTCGAGGGCCGCGCCGCGCGCCACCACTTCGAGCGCGTCACCCAGTTCGGTCATCAGGTAATCGGGAATCTGCTCCGGCTGCTCCAGGTAGTAGAAATTGCCGCCGCCGGCGCGCGCCATCCCCTCCATCAGCCGCTCGTCGAAGTCATTGCCGACGCCAATGCAACTCGTGACCACACCGCGTGCGCGCAGCTCGCCCGCATGGTGCGCCAGCTCGTCGCGATCGGTCATGCCGCGGTTGGCCAGGCCGTCGCTGAGCAGCAGCACGCGCGCCACCGCGTCCTCGCGCGCCGAGCGGCCGACCTCTTCGCAGCCGGTGAGCCAGCCGCCGGAGAGGTTGGTCATGTCACCGGTGGAAATCCGGTCTATCGCGTCCAGCAGCCGCCGCCGATGCTCGGCGTCCAGGCGGGCGCCGGCCACCTCGCGCGTCACCTCGGAGTCGTAGGTGACCAGGGCCACATAGTCCTGCGGACCCAGCGTCTTGACCGCCTGGCGCGCGGCCTGGCAGGCCAGCCGGATCTTGGCGCCGGCCATCGAGCCGGAGCGATCCAGCACGATGGCCAGGTCCAGCGGCCGGCGCTCGCGGCGGCGGGGCGCGGGGGGAGCGGTGTAGCGGGCAGTGATGTAGCGGACGCTGTGGCAGCCGGCACGCACCATCGTGCGATCGGTGGAGAGAATCAGGCCCATGAGGTGTCCTCGTCATTCAGGAAACGGGTGAGGTGTTCAACTGCCTGTTCCAGCTTCTTGTTCTCGTAGCGCGACAGCGGCCGGCGCACGTGCAGCTCGATGTCCGGCGCGATCTCGATCCGCTCCCAGGTGGCTCGGCTCCGCTGGGGGTATTGCACTGCATACGAGAACTTCTGCGCCATCACGTTCGGATGCAGCAGCGCCCGCGCATACTCCGCGGCCGACTCGCGCGGCCGGTGCAACTCGGCCACCGCCTGCTCCACCCCCGCGTCGTCCAGCCCGTCCAGCCGGCGGCGGATCTCGGCGAGGGGCAGGTGCTCCCGCTGGAGGATCTTGATCAGCCGCAGGCGGTTGAAATCGGCCTCGCCGTATTTGGCCCCCGGCCCCCGAACGCCCGGGGAGTTCAGCAACCCCTGCTGCTGGTAATACCGTACCGTTCTGACACTTACGCCGCCCCGGGCGGCCAGGTCGGCGATGTCGAGGTCCTCGGGATCAGGTGCCATGTCTCTAATATTACAGTTTACAGCGCAACTGTCAAGTACCGACCCAAAGCGACCCCCAGGCTCGGTTTGACAAGGAGAAATCTGGGGGAGGGGTGTGACAGCAGTGGAGCTGGCAGGGCTGGGTGACTATCGCCAAGTACACAGTCTGTGTATATTCTGTGCATGGGAACCAAGACGATCAGCCTCCGGGACGAGGCCTACGAGCGACTGCGGCGCGCCCGGCAGGATCCGCGGGAGTCGTTCAGTGACGTCGTGATGCGCGCCGTCTGGCCCGATGCGCCGCTCACGGCGGGCGACCTGCTGGCGCTGGTGCGAGAGCGGGGGGCGGTCTACGGCAGCGAAGAGTTGCGGCGGGTGGAAGAGGTAACCGAGGGTGACGTACCCGCGACCGACAAGTGGCAGTCGAGTTGATCCTCGATACCACGGTCCTGGTGGATCTGGAGCGTGAGGCCCTCGCCGGCGTGCCGGGTCCGGCGATGGCGTTCCTCGAGGCGCATCCCGGCGAGCGGCTGTATCTCACTTTTACGGTGGCCGGGGAATTGGCGGCCGGCCCAGGGGTCTCGGGCCGAGCGCAGTGGGAAGCGCTGATAGCACCGTTCGAGATCCTGCCCGCCACCCCGGATGTCTGCTGGCACTACGGGCGGGCGTATCGCTACCTCGCCACGAACGGGCTCACCATCGGCGCCAACGACCTGTGGATCGCGGCGACGGCGCTGGCGCACGGTCACGCGGTCGTCACCCGCAACGTGCGCGAGTATCAGCGGGTGCCGGGGTTGGTGGTGGTGGGGTATTGAAGCAGTGAGCAGGGAGCAGGGAGCAGGGAACGGGGAACGGGGGGCGGGGAACGGGAGACCCGAGGCTCGCGCCTCGGGCTCGGCGTGATGAGGTGGCTCGCGCCACCTTGTCTCGGATGAACCGGTCGCGCAAGCGACCTCTCGTGGCCGAGCCCATGGCGAGAGCCATGGGATACCTCAGCCCAACACCGGAGTCATCCCGACGGAGGCGCGCAGCGACGAGGAGGGATCTTGTTACCCGGTCATCGGATTCCGCAGCGGCCTACCAGCATGTGCCGAGAAGATCCCTCCGCCTCACCCTCGTCGCTGCGCTCCTCGGGGTCGGCGTTCGGGATGACTCCGAAGTGATCCGGCGGCCCCTACGGCGCGGCGGCGTTCGGGATGAGTACGGGGGCGCACAGATGTGCGCCCCCAACATGTGCGCCCCCAACATCTCCGCCCCCTACAGCGCCAACGCCTCCTGGTGCGCCTCCAGCACTTCCCGCTGGCCCGCCGGGAGCCGTCCCGGCACATCGCCCTCGCGCCACGCGCGCTGGAACGCGCGCACCGTCTCCTGCACCGCATCGGTCACCGGCAGTTCCGGGGCACCGACGCGGTCGGCCAGCCGGCGGAAATGGGACATCGCCACCGCGGCGAAATCCTTGGTGCCGCTCAGGCTCAGCGCCAGCTGTTCGCCGGCCGGCATGTACACGACGGTCCCGACAAAGTCATAGCCTGGCGCCAGTGACGGTGTCCTCCCGTCGCGGTAGATCAGTGACCAGTTCTTCAGGTGCATGTCACCGTTGCCGATCAGCACCGTGAACACCAGCCGCCGGACATAGTCGAGGAACGCCGGCAACCCACTCTCCGCATGGATCACGCGGCCCAGGCTGGCGCTGCTTGCCTTCTGGTATTTCTTGTCCGGATACACCCCGAAGACCTGGGCAAAATCCTCGATATGGACGCGCCCGTGCGGTGTCCGGTCAAACCTCCGGATGGCGAGGGCCTGCGCTTCTGGCAGCGCCACGTCATCCGGCAGGCCGGCGACCTCGCGCACTTTAACCAGGCGCGCGTCCGGTACCTCGATGCCGACCTGGCGCGCCAGCTCCAGCATGAGAAACTCGTGGAGCGGCACGTGGGCGAACCGGGCGGACGGCAGTTTCACGATCCAATCCCCTCCCGCTCCGGACACCGGAATCGTCAGCCCTCCGGCCGCGTTCTCGAGGGCGGAGAACTTCAGCTGGACCCCCGCGAGCGAGAACTTGAGCGGTGGCCGGGGTCCTTCCGCATCCATCTTCGTGGCTGCCGACGCGGCACCCTCGCCCTCCGCGCGGACAATCACATTGCCGGGCAGGTCTCCGCCGAGCAGCGCAATGAGCGGAAAGTCGCGCACTTCCTTCACGCCCGCGCGGGCGGCCAGGTAGGTCCGCAGGTCTCCCTCGGGGAGCAGGTTGGCAAAGAATGGCGGGAGTCTGGTTTTGCTCAGGGGTGGTGTGACCAGTCCCCCCGAGGAACTCTTGAAGCCCAGGCTCAACACTGGGCGGACCGTATCGGCGGCATAGTCGGGATCGAAGGCGAATGTCACCCGATCATCGGGCAGGCGCACGAGGGTGCCGACTCGGCGCTCGCCGAGCCACACACCGAGGATGTTCACCGCGGAGCTCGCCGTGTCTCCTGGTTGTGTCATGATCATTGCTTCTTGTCATCGGCTTCGACGTCAGCATCTTCGTCGTCGCTCAGCGCGTAGAGCGAACGCTCCGTCTCCCCTGGCGCGGTCTCGCCACGCAGAGTGGACCGAAGCAGATCGTCCACATACGGGAGGATCTCGCGTGGAATGACACGGATGTCCATGCCCAGTGCCCGGGCGGCGCCCTGGAGGCTGCTCAGCCGCGGGTTGCCGACTCCCCGAACCATCGTGGAGAGGGTCGTCTGGGTGATGCCAGCCAGCTTGGCCACGTCGTCCTGGCTCATTCCCAGGGCGTGACGTCTGATCTCGAACGGCGCGAGGAGTGCTTCAGAGGCTTTGGCGGTCATACATTATACCTCGATAAATATTGAGCGTCATTTATTATAATATATTGCCTTTCGCTATTGTCAAGATATGACGCGTTATATTAGATGAAATAGTCCGCGCATATATTATAATATATGGCCGACGAGAGCGTCTGGAGGGGCGTGGCTCGGGCTCAGCGGATATATGAGAAATCCCAGGCTTACGCCTGGGCTCGGCTGGATGGCGCTTACGCGCGGTGTGTCGCGGCGTCAGCCGCTGCATGCCGAGCCCGGGCGTGAGCCCGGGACAACACCCAATTCCCGCACCTGACATCGCGGGCGAGGGGGGCACAGATGTGCGCCCCTGCGGCTACGGACCCTCGACCGGACGCACACTCACGAGATCCTGATCGGAAACGGGACGCAGGTCGGCGGTCGTGAGGGTTACCACGGCCTGGGTCTGCCCGGAGCCGCGCACAAATTCCACCTCGAACGCGTCGGCGCGGTGCCGGTGGACGATGGCGCCCAGGTCGCCGGCCTTGAGGCCGTGGGTGGGGAGGTCGTGAAGCAGGACCACGCTGTCGAAGGGTTCAAGAGCCATGGGGCCTCCCAGCCACCACCCGGACTCGCGCCCGACGTTGCCGGTGGGGCTTGGGCGTCACCGTGATGGCGACATCCTGATCGAGGCGGTTGAGGAGCCGGATGAGGCGATCGGTGGAGAATCCGGTGACGTCTCCGTTGCTCAATTGGGAAACTTTTGGTTGTGGCAAGCCGAGGAGCCGGGCGGCTGCCGTCTGCGTCAGGCTCCGGCGGCGCAGCAGCCGTACGATCTCAAGCACGAGCTGGGCCTTGGCGAGCTCGGCGTCGGGATTTTTGAAGCCGAGGTCGCGGAAGACGTTGCCGGTGCTCGATTGGTGGCGGAGTCGTCGCGATTCACCCATGAGGGTCTCCCATTCTCTGATCCAGGTCCCGGGCCAGGGCAAGGCGGTGGTGTCCCGGTCTGGCTCACAATACCATTTCTGGTATAAGTCCGCAAGCCGTTCGCATGAGGTCATGCTGGCTGGGAGCCGGATGTGGGAAGGGGGCAACGGGCATAGCCCAATCTGGGCCATGGGGTTTCCGGGGTGGTAACCATTTCTACTCAGGATGTGGCTGGAAAACGCGGATTGGTGAATCCCGAGGCTCGCGCCTCGGGCTCGGCGTGATGAGGTGGCTGGCGCCACCGGGGGGCTGGACCACAGAATTGTAGGGGCGAGGCATGCCTCGCCCGCATCGGAAGGCTTGCAGGCCACCGGAGTCATCCCGACGGAGGCGCGCAGCGAGGGGGGCACCCAGATGTGCGCCCCTACGGTTCCGACGCGATGGGCGGGGTGTTGGCGTGTACCTGGCGCTACTGCGGTCGCCCCGCGACGCGGTGGAATGGCACGACCTCTTCGTCGAGCGCCGGCAGCTCGACCAGGGCGCTCGCCCGGTCAATATCAATGCCGACCACCATGCCGTTCGCATCCAGGTCCACCACCACGCCCGGGCGCACCTCGATGGACTCGGTGCTGGCCCGGTCTGCCAGGTCGATGTAGAGGGAGTCAGTCTCGCTGTAGTAGTGGAGCTTCATGGCAGTCGGCCTCGGAACCCCCGGTCGGGGAAGGCGTTGTGGACGGTCACCCCGTCCGACAGGGTCACGACACGCAGGTATCGCCCCAGGGCTGAAATATACCGCCAGTGCCGGACCCGTCCGTGAGGTTCGACCTCGACGGCTTCCGGGTGGGCCAGTGTGGCGAGGATCCAGGCGTCCTGGAGGTACGGCCGCTTGCGGCGCACCTGTTCGCGGAAGTAGCGGGTCGTCTGCACCGGCACACGATAGTGTGAGCTGGTGAGAACGGGGTAACCGATTCTACTCCAATGGTGGCGAAAAGACGCAGATATCCCGAGGCTCGCGCCTCGGGCTCGGCGGTTGCACGATGGGCGTCACACCGCGGAGCCCCATGCACCGCATGGGGCTCCGCAAGCCACCAGCCCGCCCATTGAACGCCCCGCCGCATGCGGCGGGGCGTGGGGCAATGGATGCATTGTCTCCGGCGGCCCAGGCGGTGCCTGGGCCGCCGCGGTGTGGCGCCCATGGTGCACCCTTGCCGTCGGCTGTGTACGGATGAGCCCGCTCCAAACCGGTGCATCCCGAGGCTCGCGCCTCGGGCTCGGCTGATAGATGAGAAATCCCAGGCTGACGCCTGGGCTCGGCTGGATGGCGCTTACGCGCCGGTGTCTCGCGGCGTCAGCCGCTGCATGCCGAGCCCGGGTGTGAGCCCGGGACAGCTCCCACACCCCACTGTCACACCCCTCCCCGATCTTTCCTGTGTCCGCCAACACAGGAGCTACGATGCCAAAACTTGCCACGCACCGCCACGCCGCAGCCACGGGCGCGCGTACGGGCGCGCCTGGGGCGCGCCCCTACACGTGGCCCGAATTCACCGCTCGCCTGACCGAGGTCTTGGCCGTGGTCGGTCCCGACGAGTACCTGATCCTGAGCCACCCCCGGAGCCAGGGGTTCGTGCAGTTCGCTCCCGGTGGCGATGAGGGGCTGCGCGCGGAGGCAAAGTCCAGCCACTACTTCCCGCCGGCGCGCCAACTGCAGATGTCGCAGGAGCTGCGCCTGGTGGAGCTGGGGTGGGCCGCACCGACGCACGGCGATGGCGAGGAACCGGTCGCCAACGGCTCACCCAACTGGTTCCGCGACTGGGAGGCACCGGTGGACCTGCGCCAGGTGGCGGAGGTGGCGGTGTTGACGCTGCGCGAGGTGTACGGGGTGCGGACGCCCGGGGCGCTGCGCTACCACGCCTTCCGAGCCGGCGGCGGTGAGATCCGGCTGCCGACGCTGGGCCTTCCGCATGACGGCTCGCGCACGGGGAGCCCGCCACCGCGTCCCGAGTGGTTGGGGGAACTGAAGGAGCTGGTGACGCAGGCGATCGTGAGGCGGGCGCCGTGGATGGGGATCCGGCGCCTGGAGAACGGGGACCTGCGCACGGACCTGGCCGATACGACCGTCCTCGTGCGGGAAGAGGCGGACCCATTCCACCTCCAGTTCTACTCGGTGCTGCTCAGCGAGGTGGAGGAGAGCCCCGGGCTGCTGGCCGTGGTCAACCAGTTGAACGCGAGGTTGATGCTTGGCCGAGCCTTCCACCATGGGGGACGGCTGGCGGTGGATTGGATGATGCACGCGAGTCTGTTCGACGCCGAGCAGTTCGTGGAGGTGCTGGTCCGGACGCACGGGGCGGTGAGCGCGGTGCGGGAGTGGCTGGCGGAGGCGTTGGTGGGCGAGGAGCGGGTGGAGGGGGAGTAGGATGTATCCCGAGGCTCGCGCCTCGGGCTCGGCGCTTCGATG
>JBHEPH010000079.1:10425-11226 GCA_046260395.1 Gemmatimonadales bacterium | reverse complement strand
GTGCCCGCCACGGGACGGCTGGCCCAGCTCCTCCGGCCGGATGGGGAGGAGGTCGTCGTGCCCGAAGGCGTCCGGCGCACCGTGCGCGTGCGCCACCACGACATGCTCCGCGAGCCGCCACCCGACCCGCCGTACGACCTGGTGCTCTGTCGCAACGTCATCATCTATTTCGGGCGGGACGCGCAGGACCGATTGCTGGAGCAGTTTACCGATGCCCTCTATCCCGACGGCCTCCTCATGCTGGGCCGGGTCGAGACCGTGCTCGGCCCGGCGCGCGCCCGGCTCGAACTCCTGCACCCGCGGGACCGGATCTACCGGAGGGTGTCATGAGCGAGGCGCGGATCGTGGTCGGCGTCGGGCGCTCGGCGATCCATCATGCCCCGGCCACGCTCGTCACCCTGGGGCTCGGCAGCTGCGTGGCCATCATGCTGCACGATCGCGAAAGCGGCGCCGGGGCACTGGCCCACGTGCTGCTGCCGGTGCCCGGTCCTGCCGGCGCGGGCGAACGCGCCGGACGGTATGCCGCCACGGCGCCGGCCGCCATGCTGACGGCCCTGCGCCTGCTCGGCGTGCCCGCCCGGCGCACCACCGCCCGCCTGGTCGGCGGCGCATCGATGTTTGCCAGCCTGAGCGCACCGGGCGCCATCCAGGTGGGCGAGCGCAACGTGGTGGCCGCCCGCGAGGCACTCCGGCTGGCGGGTGTGCCGCTGGTGGGGGAGTCGGTCGGCGGTACCTATGGGCGCAATGTCGAGTTTTCCCTTCCCGCCGGTCGGGTCCTCGTCACTTCGTATGCGCATGACC
>JBHEPH010000079.1:0-10415 GCA_046260395.1 Gemmatimonadales bacterium | reverse complement strand
TGAACGGCCCGGCGTCCTCGTCGTGGATGACAGCCCCTTCTTCCGGAGGTTGCTGGCCGATACCATCGAGGCGAGCGGCGAATTCCGGGTCACCGGCACCGCCCGCAATGGCATGGATGCCCTGCGCAAGGCGCACGCGAATCCCCCGGACCTCATCACGACCGACCTCGAGATGCCGGAGCTCGATGGCCTCGGGTTGATCGGGTACCTGATGTCCGAACTCCCCCGGCCCATTGTCGTGGTCAGCGCCTACGCCGGGCAGGGCACCGCCTCGGCGATCCGCGCCCTCGAACTCGGCGCCGTGGAACTGGTGGCCAAGGTGGAGGGGCGGGACGCCGGCGCGCTCGACGGGTTTGCCGAGCGGCTGCTGGTGGCGCTCCGAACGGCCACCCACGCCGATCTCTTCACCGTGCCGATGCTGGTGCGACCCGGCCTGCCGGTGCTCCCCTCCCTGGGCGTTGGCCCGGCCGCCGGCTTCTGTGTGGCCATCGCGGCCTCCACCGGTGGGCCCCGAGCGCTGGCGGAGGTCATCCCCCGGTTGCCGGCGGCCCTCGGCGCGGGGGTCTGCGTGGTGCAGCACATGCCGCCGGGGTTTACCCGCAGCCTCGCCGAACGCCTCGACGGCCTCAGCGCCCTGCGGGTGACCGAGGCAACGGATGGCGAGCCGGTCCTCAGCAACCGGGTGTATGTCGCGCCCGGCGACTGGCACATGCGTGTGGTTCGCCGGGGGGGCGCGGCCCACATCTGCCTGGATCAGGGGCCGAGCGAACACGGGGTGCGGCCGGCCGCGGATCCGTTGTTCCACTCCGTGGCCGAGGTCTTCGGCCGCCGCACGGTCGGGGTCGTGATGACTGGTCTGGGCAAGGATGGCGCGGCCGGCCTCCGGCAGATCCACGACGGCGGCGGCACCGGGCTGGCGCAGGACCGGGAGAGCGCCGTGGTGTTCGGCATGCCCGGCGCCGCGGTCGGCGCGGGCGGGGTGGACGAAGTCTGCAGCCTCGCGTCGCTCGGGGGTGCCATCGTTCGCGCCGTCAGCGCGCTGGGCGGCCCGAGCCAGCGGTGGCAGGCATGACGACCGCGGCGGCCCGGCTCCAGGCCGAGTGCCTGGCGGTGGCGGCACGACTCGAGGCGGCGGTGACCCCCGCGGAGCAGGAGGAGGTTCGCGAGGAGATCGCCCGGCTGGTCGAGCGCACCGAGGCGGCGGCCGCGGCGATCGACGCGGTGCGCGGGAGCCTCCATGACCTGGTTGAACGCTACCGCCGCCGGACGACCGAATTGGCACCGCGGCGGCGTGAGCCGGAGGCCGCCCGACCAATTCGAGCCGATCATCTCGGGGCTTCGACCTACATCGAGAAGGGGTGGAGCCTGATTGCGCTCGGCGACCACGGCGGCGCCGTGACCGCCCTCCGCAAGGCCATGGAACTGGCACCCGATGATCGCCAGGCGGAGGCGCTCCTCGGGTGGGCGTTGATGCTGGCCGAGCGCTACGATGATGCGCTGGCGGCGTTCTCCCGGGTCCTTGCCGTGGAACCGGACAATGCCCTGGCGCGCGTCAACCTCGGGTTCGTCTGCCTCAAGAAGGGGATCTTCGGCGAGGCGATCGAACACCTCGCTCGCGTGCTGCGCGAGGACCGGGACCGGAAGGCGGTCCTGTATGCCAACTACTACCTCGGGCTGGTGTACCTCGAACGCGCCATGTACGACGATGCCGAGGGATTCTTCCGTCAGGCGCTGCGCCTCGGGCCCAACCTCCACGAGGCCGCCTACGACCTGGGCCGGGCTCAATGGCTGGCCGGTGAAACGGAAGCGGCCCGAGCCACGTGGCAGGCCACGGCCGTGGCCGGATCGCTCAGCCCGTGGGGACGTCGCGCCGCCGAACTCCTCGCGTCGGTGGATGCCGGCGGAGAGGTGCCACGCTGAGCGCCTGGCTGCTGCTGGCCGTGGCGCTGACCGGTCAGGCCGGACCATCGGGGGAGCCCGGGGGTCAGGTGGATGTGGTCCAGGTGGGGCAGGTTACTGTCGTGGCGCGGCCGGCCCGCACGAACCTCGCGGTGGGGCTCGCCGAACTGGCCGATCGTCCGGCCACCTGGCCCGGCCTGGGGCGGCGCGACCCGGGCCCCCTGCGGTTGATCGTCACCGACGGCGCCGGGGAGTTCGGTGCGACGGCGCCGGGCCGGGTGCCCAGTTGGGGCGCGGGGCTGGCGCTCACCGGTGCACGCACCATCGTGATCCGGGCTGACGGTGGTGGCAATCCGTACGAGATCCTCCGCCACGAACTGGCGCACCTGGCCCTCCATGAGGCGGTGCGGGTGCGCCTCCCGCTCTGGTTCAATGAGGGGTACGCGGTGGTGGCGGCTGGTGAATTCGGCCGGATGCAGGCCTTGCGGCTCAACCTGGCCCTGGCGGGCGGGCGGGTGCCGACCTTTCGCGAACTCGATCGGGAGTTGCGCGCGAGTCAGTTGGAGGCCCAACAGGCGTACGCCCTCGCGGGCACCGCCGTCGCCTACCTGGCGCGGCGCCATCCCGAGGGCACCCTGGACGCCTTGATCGGGCGTCTCGAGGCGGGCACCCGGTTCGAGGACGCCGTCCTGGCCAGCACCGGTTTGCAGGTGGCGCAGTTCGAGGCCGCCTGGCGGCGTGACACCAAGCGCCGGTACGGCCTGGTGGTCTGGCTGGTGGCCGGCGGCGGGTGGCTGCTCGCGGGCGGGATGCTGATCATCGGCATCCTGTTGCGCCGTCGGCGCGACCGGCCACGGCGGGCCGCGCTGGACGTCGGCTGGGAGCTCCCGCCCCCGGAGGATTCTCCCCCCGGCCCAACTTGACCGGGCACTCGAACCCCGCTAATCTCATACGCTTATGCCTGAAGTCATCGGGGAGCCAAAAGGCCCGCGCGCGCTGCTCGGACCGCGCAATCTTGCGGTCCTCGCGGCGGCGGTGCTCTGTGTCGGTGCGGGGTACATGCTTCTGCAGGCGGGCAGCACGAGCGTCGCCGCGGTGCTGCTGGTCGTGGGGTACTGCGTCCTCTTCCCGGTGGCCATCGCGCTGTGATTCCTCGGGGGAGCGTGTGCCCCCCGAGCCCCTCTGTCGTCTCCATTTTCGTGCGGGGCGACGGATCCCAGTCGGGCGAATAGCTCAGCTGGTTCAGAGCGCCTGCCTTACACGCAGGAAGTCGGGGGTTCGAATCCCTCTTCGCCCATGTCTCTGCAACGGCGTCCCTGGGGACGTCCCTGTGCCTGTCCTGTTTGGAGGAATTCTGGAATGCGCCTGACCCGAGCGATGGCCGCCCTTGCTGCCGGCCTCATCCTGGTGGTCGCCGAGCTGCCCGCGCAGCTTCGGCCCAACCGGCTCCCGCCGCAGCGGGTGAACACCAATCCCCGGCTGCTCGTCGCGACACCGCACGTGTTCGCGACCGTGGATTCCGCGGCCGCGGTGCAGGTGGGCAACGGCATGCGGAACCGCCTCAGCGGCCAGGCCGAGCGGTGGTACAATGTCATTACCCGCGACCAGATGAACGAGGCCCTGGCCCAGTACGCGTATCCGCTGGATGCCGTCCTGCCCCCGTTGGTGGTCCGGAGCCTGGGCAATGCCATGCAAGCCCGGACAATGGTCAGCTCGAGCATGGTGCGCGGCGCCGATGGCCGGTACACGATCCAGGCCCGGCTTGCCGGGATCAATGACGATGCCGGGCACATGGTCACGTTGACACAGGCGGCCAACCAGAGCCCGGAGGCGTTCGGCGTCGCCGCGGCCAACGCCCTGCTGCCGGCCTTCCGCGCCATGCCGGATGCCAAGGCCTGCATGGACGAAATGGCGGCCTCGCGGGACCGGGCCGCCGGTGAGGCGCGCAAGGCGCTCAGCCAGCAGCCCAATCACGGCCTCGCCTCGTACTGCCTCGGCGAAATTGCCTTTGCCCAGGGCGACACGACGGCCGCGATCAGGAACTTCGCCGCCGCGGCCGAGGGCGATCCGCTCTCGCTGAAGGCGTGGAACCAGCTGGCGATCCTCTACCAGTACACCGCCGACAGCGCCAATACCGTGACGACCTTCCAGCAGATGCTGCGCGTGGCGCCGACCAACCAGGCGCTCCGCGAGGAGGCGTTCGGACTGTTCCTCCGCTACGACCGGCCGGGCGCCGCCCGCCAGGTGGCCGAGGAAGGCCTGGAACTGGATCCGCAGAACGCCGATCTCTGGGACCTCAAGTCCAACGCCTGCCTGTATGCGGAAGACTATGTCTGTGCCATCGACGCGCTCGAAACGGCGTACTCGGTGGACAGCACCAAGGCGGACACGACCTTCTTCCAGAAGATCACCTACGCCGCGTCGCGCCAGCCGGACACCACCCGATTCCTGCGGTGGTCGCAGGCCGGGGTCAAGAAGTATCCGGACAATCCCTTCATGCTCGAACAGTTGATCCAGGCCTACGGCTACGCCGGTCCGGTGGATTCGGTCGTGGCGGTGACCCACCGGCTGGTCGCGATGGACAACTCCGACATGACGCCCGTCATCCGGGCCATCCAGGCGCTCGGCAATTCGGGGCGAATCCGGGAAGCCCTGCCGCTCGGCCAGTACATCGACCAGTACGGCAACGCGGACGACAAGAACAACTTTGCCGGCCTGCTCGTGAACGCGGCCCAGCCGATGCTGGCCGAGCCGGACAGCGCCGCCCTGATCGTGGAGATGACGCGGAAGGCAATCAGCCTCACGCCCGAGGGCAGCCAGACCTGGCGCGCCGCCAACCTCTTCTTCGGGGGCGCCGCCTGGCAGACCTTCGTGGTGCTCGACCAGGGCATCGAGGCGTCACGCTCCTGCGAGACCGCACGGCAGATGCAAGCGCTGCTGGACGAGATCGGGCCGGCGATGACCGCGGGCCGCGCGCTGGCTGAGGATTACGCTGGCCGGATCCTGCAGGGTGTCGAGGCCTACCGGCCACGGGTGGCCTCGCTGACGCGCGCCTACTGCCGGTAAGGGGCTTCCGGTGGGGCGGGGGGAGCGCCTATATTCCCCCCGCTCTGCAACAGGGGCTGTAGCTCAGCTTGGTTAGAGTGCCGCACTGTCACTGCGGAGGTCGCGGGTTCGAGCCCCGTCAGCCCCGCTGCTGTTGCCGAAAGTCGCACCCCGTCCGCCTCTGCGGGCGGGGTGCGCGGCGTTTCTCCCCCTGCCACGGGCCCCGGTGAACGACACCTTCCACCTTTCCGTCCTGCGCGATGAGATCCTCACGGCTGGCGCGGCCGCCCGCCGGGTGGTGGACGCCACGCTCGGCGATGGCGGCCACGCCGCGGCTTTCCTCGACGCGGGCGCGGAGGTCCTGGGGATTGACCGGGACCCTGATGCGATCGCGATCGCGGGGCGCCGCCTGTCGAGCCGCCCCATCCAGCTGCTGGAGGCGGCATACGCCTCCTCGGTAGCTCGCCTGGCCGTTCAGGAGTTCGGGCCGGACCTGATCCTCCTGGACCTCGGGGTGTCCTCGCGCCAGCTGGATGAGGACGCCCGCGGCTTCAGTTTTCGTCCTGGTGCGCCACTCGATATGCGCATGGAACGCTCCGGTGGCTCGGCGGCCGATTTCCTGAACCAGGCCCCCGAGTCGGAACTTCGCCGGTGCTTCAGGGACTTCGGCGACGAACGCAAGGCCGGGCGCCTGGCGCGCGAGGTGGTGCGCCGGCGCGAGCGCGCCCCGTTTGCCACCAGCGATGATTTCGTCAATGCCATCCGGGCCGCCCTCGGCCCGCGTTCGGGGCCGGGCGACTTCGCCCGCCTGTTCCAGGCGGTGCGCATCGCGGTCAACGACGAGCTCGACGGCCTGGCCGCCGTCCTGCCGGTGTTCCGCGACGCCCTGCAGCCCGGGGGGCTTCTGGCGGTCATCAGTTATCATTCCGGCGAGGACCGGGTGGTCAAGCATGCGTTCCGCGACTGGAGTCGCGCGTGCACCTGTCCACCCGAACAGCCGGTCTGCACCTGCCGCGGGGTCGCGCTGGGCCGGGCAGAACCCCGGCGTGCCGTGGTCCCCGGCGCGGAGGAAATCGCCACGAACCCCCGCGCCCGCAGCGCCCGACTCCGGTTCTTCCGAAAGGCCGATGACACTTAAGGGTCGCCACTGGACGGTGTTCTGGCTGCTCCTCTTCCTGGGAGTGGCCTTTGTGGTGGTCGGTCGCCAGAAGGCCGCGCTGGAGACCGCCCGGCACCTCGACGCGCTCCGCAAGACCCGTGTCACCCTCGAGGCCCGGCGCCTGGAGCTCGAGCAGGAGATCCGTGAGCAGTCCTCCAGCAGTGTCCTCGGTCCGCGCGTGGAACGCAGCCTCGGTCTTCGCCCCGGGGCGAGCAGCGACTGGACGATGCTGAACCTGACGCCCGCCCGGCCGCGCTGATGGCGAAGCCGGCGGGACGGATTCGGCTGATGCAAGCGCTCATGCTGGCGGGATTCGGCCTCGTGCTGGCGCGGGCGGGGCAGGTGCAACTGGTCCAGCACCGGGTGTGGGCCGAACGGGCCGAGCGGAGCCGAACGGTTCGTGCGGAACTGCCAGCGCGCCGCGGCACCCTCTATGATCGGCATGGGCAGCCCCTCGCGCTGGCCCAGGACCAGTACGCCATCCAGTTCGCCACCAATGAAATCCGGGACACGGCGCTGGTGCTCCGCGTGGCCAGCGAGCTGCGCCTGGACCTGCCACGCATCCGCCGGGCATTCCGTGGACCCCGACAGACCTGGATCGAGCAGCACGGGCCGTTCACGGCCACCGAGGTGGAGGCGCTGCGCCGCGAACCCGGGGTCCGGCTGCCGGTCACCTATCGGCGCGCCTACCCGGCCAAGCAGGTGGCCCGCCTGGTGCTGGGCGGGCTCGACGCGGACACCCAGCGGGGGGCGTCGGGGCTGGAGTTCGAACTCGATTCGCTGCTGGCCGGTGCGCCCGGGGAGCAGGTGTTCCTGCGGGACCGTGGCGGGCGCCGGTATGAGTCGCCCCAGCGGCGCGTCCGAGACCCGGTGAATGGCCACGACGTGGTATTGACCCTCGACGCCGAGCTGCAGGATATTGCCGAGTCGGTGCTGCGCCAGACGCTCCAGGAGCTGGATGCCGACGGGGGCGACGTCGCCGTCCTCGATCCGCACACCGGCGAATTCCTGGCGCTGGCCTCCCGCGGGAGCCGGGGGGAGAACGCGACGCTCTCCGTGATCGCCTCACCCTTCGAACCGGGGTCCACCGCCAAGCTGTTCACCGCGGCGGCGCTGTTGAGCGATCCCGCATTCGACAGCACCATGACGGTGGACGTGGATCAGGCGCCCTATGCCATTCCGGGCCGCGGCCAGCCGATCCAGGACGCCAAGGTGAAGCCGGGCGTCTACACCCTGGCGCACGCCATTGAAGTATCGAGCAATGTGGCCACGGTAAAATTTGGTGAGCTGCTGCGGCCCGAGCAGCACTATGAGATGCTCCGCGCCTTCGGCTTCGGCTCCCGGCCCGGGCTGTTGTTCCCGAGCGATCCGGAAGGCCGGCTGGTTCGTCCGCACCTGTGGAAGCGGGCCGACGAGGGACCCTCCATGTCCATGGGATACGGCTTCAGCGCCACGCCGATCCAGCTGGCCCTGGCCTACGCGGCCATCGCCAACGGCGGGATCCTGCTGGCGCCAGCCCTCGTCAAGGAGGTGCACGATCCGGCGGGTCGGGTGGTCTATCGTCACCGGCCCGACACCGTGCGGCGCGTCCTGTCCGCCGAGGTGGCGGCGCGGCTCCTCGATTATCTCGGACTGGCGGCCGGGGAGGCCGGTACCGGCTCGGCGGCCCAGCTGGCCAGTTTCCGCGTGGCAGGCAAGACGGGGACCTCGCGCATCATCCGCGAGGGCCGGTACGTCTCCGAATACTACTCCAGCTTTGCCGGTGTCTTCCCGGCGGAGGAGCCCCAACTGGTGCTGGTGGTCCGGATCGAGAACCCGCGGGGTGGCACGTTCTACGGTGGCGAGATTGCGGCGCCGGTCGTGCGCAAGATGCTCGAGCAGGCACTGCAGGCCGGTTCCAGCGCGCTGAACCGGGGGCGCCTGGCGCGTGCCACGGGGACCGTCCCAACGCCCGTGCCGTCGGCCGATGCCGGGCGCGCCTCCACGCAGGCCCCGGTGGTTGTGCTGCTGGATGACGCCAGCAGGCCCGACACCACACGGACCGCCGCCGTGCCGGATGTCACCGGCCGGAACCTGCGTGCGGCGGCGCTCGAGCTGCACCGGCGCGGCTTCCAGGTCCGCTGGCGTGGTGATGGGTCGCTGGTGGCGCGCCTTACCCCCGCCGCCGGCACCGAGCGACCGCTCGGCTCCCTGGTGACCGTGGAGACGCGGACGCCATGATCCCCACCCTTGATGCCGTGACCGGCATTCTTCAGCGGCACGGCCTGCTGCAGACAGCGTCTGCCCAGGATGTGGCCCTCACCACTTTGGTGACCGACAGCAGGGCGGCGGAAGCCGGCGCGCTGTTCATCGCGTTGCCCGGCACCAGCACCGACGGCCACCAGTTCGTGGCACAGGCGGCGGGCAGGGGCGCCGCCGCGGCCATCGTGGAACGCGTGATGGACACCGACCTGCCCCAGGTGGTGGTGACCAGTGCCCACCGGGCGGCGCTGGTCCTGGCCAGGGCGTGGCACGGCGAACCGACCGACCATCTGCGGCTCGTGGCGGTGACAGGCACCAACGGCAAGACGACCACCAGCCTGATCATCCGCCACCTCCTCGATCGAGGCGGCACCGCCGGGGTGATCGGGACCCTCGGGGCATGGGACGGGCGCGGGGAGCGCGTCCCCTCCACTGCCGGCACGCTCACCACGCCCGGCCCAGTGGACCTGCAGGCCACCTTCGCCGAGCTGGTGGGGCGCGGGGTGACCGATGTGGCGATGGAAACCTCCTCGCATGCGCTCGACCAGGGGCGCCTGGACGGGGTGCCCTTCGCCGCGGGGGTCTTTACCAACCTGACCCGTGAGCATCTCGACTATCACGAGTCGATGGAGCGCTACCTCGAGGCCAAGTTGCGTCTCCTGACACTGCTCGGCCCCGGTGCCCCGGCGATCACCAACCGGGATGATCCCGCCTGGGATGTGATCCACCACCGGCCGCAGCTCACCTTCGGCCGGCACCCGGATGCCGACGTGCGGGCGGAGGGGGAAGTGGCGGGCGCGGACGGCACCCGGTTCGCGCTGGGAGGCCGGTACGGCACCCGCGAGGTGGCGCTGCCGCTGGCCGGCGAGTTCAACGTGGCCAACGCGCTCGCTGCCGCTGCCACGGCGCTGGCGCTCGGCCTGGAGCTGGATGTCGTGGCGGACCGGCTCTCGGGGGCGCCGCAGGTGCCGGGGCGCATGGAACGGCTCGCGACATCGCCGTGCACGGTGCTGCGGGACTACTGCCATACGCCGGATGCCTTTGAGCGTGTGCTCGCGACCCTGCGCCCGCTGACGCCGGGTCGTTTGCGGATCCTCTTCGGCTGCGGCGGCGACCGCGACCGCGGCAAGCGACCCGAGATGGGCCGGATCGCCGCCACGCTGGCCGACGAGGTGTACCTGACCACCGACAATCCGCGCAGCGAAGATCCCGACCGGATCATTGATGACATTGCCGGCGGGATGGGTGGGGTCAGCTACCACCGGATCCTCGACCGTGAGGCGGCGATTGCCTCGGCGCTGGGAGATGCGCAGCCCGGCGACACCATCCTCCTGGCGGGGAAGGGGCACGAGACCTACCAGCTCATTGGCGGGGGGAAGCTCCCCTTCGATGAGCGGGCCATTGTTCAACAGCTGACCGGGCAGGTGTGATGAGGTGGACCGCGGCGATCGTGATGGATGCACTCGGGCTCCACGACGGGGCGGATCCTGGCATCGTGTTCGCGGGCATCTCCACCGACACCCGCCGACTGGTGCCTGGCTCCCTCTTCGTGGCGCTGGCCGGTGAGCGCTTCGATGCCCACACGATGCTGCCGGAGGCAGCGGCGAGTGGCGCCACGGGGGCCGTCGTCCGCGTTGGCACGCCGCCCGTGGAGGGACTGGTGCTTTTCCAGGTGCCCGATACCGTGCGAGCACTCGGCAGGCTGGCGGCGGCACGGCGGCGCGCCATCCCCGGCCCGGTGGTGGCCATCACCGGCACGAACGGCAAGACCAGCACGAAGGAGATGATGGCCGCGGCGTTGCGCACTCGCTACCGCACCCACGCGACCCCGGCCAATCAGAACAACCTGGTCGGCGTGCCGCTGACGGTGCTGGAGGCCCCCGACGACACCGAGGCGTTGGTGATCGAGGCCGGGGCGAGCCTGCCGGGCGAAATCGGTCGCTTCCGCGAGATCCTCGCGCCCGAGATCGCCGTGGTGACCAACGCGGTGGAGGGTCACCTTGAGGGGTTCGGCTCCTCGGGTGGCGTGCTGACCGAGAAGCTGTCCCTGACCGACGGCGTGCTCCTGGCG
>JBHEPH010000078.1:10900-11682 GCA_046260395.1 Gemmatimonadales bacterium | reverse complement strand
CGGGTCTTGTACGCCTGCCGCGGGATCTTGGTGACGGTGACACCCTTGCTCACCGTGACCGGCGCGGAGAGGTACACCGTGCGGTCCTTGCTCTCCTTCTTGGTCTTGCTCGGCCAGGCTTCATTGATCGGCCGCTCCTCGACGTGGAACTTCGAGGACCACGGGTTGGCGGTGTCCGGCACCTCCATGGCCCGGCTGACCTGGTCGGCCGGTGAGCCGAGGATGATCCGCGACCCCTCCGCCAGGGTGTACTCCTGGGGATCCTTGCGGTTCGGCGCGTAGACCAGCACCGAGGGATGCAGCTCCCGGTCCGGGTCCGGGGTGACGACGAGCGAGCGGAGGCCCGTGCCCTCGTCGAGCTCCTCGCGCAGCGTGACGCCGGGCACGAGGTCCTTCCAGCGCAGCTCACCGGCGAGCTTGATGATGCTGGGGTCGTTGTACGGATCCCAGGTATAGAGCACCGAGGGGCGGCGCTCGCCGTCCCCCTTGCTGACCCGATCACCATCGCGGACCAGGATGAGCGCGCCCTCGGGGACCGGATAGCGGCTGACGACCTTCTTGGGGTCGTTCGCGTCCACCACCAGGATCCCTTCCTTGGTCTCCTCGGTCGCCGACTCGTCCTCGCGGGTCAGGCCCAGGCGGACCGTCGCCGTGGTGCCGTCCTCGTATTCCACCGGCACGTCGGCCCATTCAAGCCCGTCGGTGTAGCGGATGATGCCGTCGTGCCGGGTGCGGCGCTCGGCTTCTTCCGCGATGCGCGAGGAGGTGCCGCCGATGTGGAA
>JBHEPH010000078.1:0-10890 GCA_046260395.1 Gemmatimonadales bacterium | reverse complement strand
GGTCAGCACCGAGCGGATCTTGATCTTGTCGATCCCGGCGTCCTCGATCGCGTCGGAGGCCACCTCGTCGATCAGCTGCCCCGCCTGGACCAGCAGTCGCGGATCGCCGTGCTCATCCAGCTCGTGCGGATCGAAGACGTCCTCGCCCGCGACGTTGCCGAGCACCCGTTCCTTGAGGCTCTCGATGACGTCCTCGCCCTCCTTCAGGGCGGCCATCTCCAGGCCCAGGATGGTGCCGCAGTCCTCCTCGGTGATCGTGACATCCTGCGCCACGTCCACGAGGCGGCGGGTCAGGTAGCCGGCGTCGGCCGTCTTGAGCGCCGTGTCGGCCAGGCCCTTGCGGGCGCCGTGCGTCGAGATGAAATACTCGAGCACCGTGAGCCCCTCGCGGAAGTTCGAGCGGATCGGGCTCTCAATGATCTCGCCGATGCCGCCGGTGAGCTTCTTCTGCGGCTTGGCCATCAGGCCGCGCATGCCGGCGAGCTGCCGGATCTGGTCGCGGCTGCCGCGGGAGCCCGAGTCAAACATCATGAAGACCGGGTTGAAGCCACCGCGCGAGACGCGCATGTGGTTGATCATCGCCTCGGCCACGTCGTTGTTGGCGTGGGTCCAGGCGTCGATCACCTTGTTGTAGCGCTCGCCGAAGGTGATCTGGCCAGTGTTGTAGGCGCGCTGGAACCGCTCCACGCGCTTGGCCGCCTCCTCGATGAGCACCGGCTTCTCGGCCGGGATCTCGAGGTCCTCGACGCCGATCGAGATGCCGCCGTTGGTGGCAAACTCGAAGCCGAACTTCTTGAGCCGGTCGAGGAAGTCCACCGTCTCCTTGAGGCCGGCATGCCGGTAGCTCTGGAGCACCAGCTCGGAGAGGGTCCGCTTCTTCATCAGGTCATCGCGGTAGCCGAGCACCGCGACCACCCGGGCCGGCAGGATGTTGTTGAACAGCACCCGGCCCACGGTGGTCCGGATCCAGCGCGGCGTCGCATCCTCTGCGCCGTGCGGCGGGATGAACCAGAAGTGGATCGCCGAGTGGTTGGTGATGGATCCCGCCATGAGGGCCATCTCCAGCTCCGCGATGCTGCCGTAGTACCGGGCGTCCTTCCACAACCGGGCCCGGACCTCGTCCGCGTGCCCGGGGCCCGCCTTCCGGAACTCCTCCTCGAAGCCGGCCGGGTACTTGGTCAGGAAGTAGCAGCCCAGCACCATGTCCTGCGACGGCTCCGCCACCGGCCGGCCGTCGGACGGCTTGAGGATGTTGTTGGACGACACCATCAGCAGCCGCGCCTCGAGCTGCGACTCGAACGACAGCGGCACGTGCACCGCCATCTGGTCGCCGTCGAAGTCGGCGTTGAACGCGGCGCAGACCAGCGGGTGGATCCGGATCGCCTTGCCCTCCACCAGCCGCGGCTCGAACGCCTGGATGCCCAGGCGGTGCAGCGTCGGCGCACGGTTCAGCAGCACCGGGTGGTCGCGGATGATCTCCTCGAGGATCTCGAAGACCTCGGGGCCCTCCTTCTCCACGATCTTCTTGGCGCGCTTGACCGTCTCGGCGATGCCCCGCTCCACCAGCTTGTGGATGATGAACGGCTTGAACAGCTCGACCGCCATGGTCTTGGGCAGGCCGCACTGGTGCAGGCGCAGCTCCGGCCCCACCACGATGACCGAGCGGCCGGAGTAGTCCACGCGCTTGCCGAGCAGGTTCTGGCGGAACCGGCCCTGCTTGCCCTTGAGCATGTCGGACAGCGACTTCAACGGCCGCTTACCGCGCCCGCGGATCGCCTTGGAGCGCCGGCCGTTGTCGAAGAGGGCGTCCACCGCCTCCTGCAGCATCCGCTTCTCGTTGCGCAGGATCACTTCCGGCGCCTTGTGCTGGATCAGCTTCTGGAGCCGGTTGTTGCGGTTGATCACCCGCCGGTACAGGTCGTTCAGGTCGCTGGTGGCGAACCGGCCGCCGTCGAGCGGCACCAGCGGCCGCAGGTCGGGGGGCAGCACCGGGACCACGTCCATGATCATCCAGGCCGGGTTGTTCGGCATGTCGCCATGCTCACCCGAGCCCAGGAAGGCGTCCACGATCTTGAGCCGCTTCAGCATCTGCTTCTTGCGGTGCTGGCTCGTCTCGGTGGCAATCCCGCTGCGCAGCTCGTCCGCCAGCTTCTTGATGTCCAGCCGGCCCAGGAGCTCGCGCACCGCTGGGGCGCCGATGTCGGCCCGGAAGCCGGCGTCGCTCTCGTCGCGCGCCTTCTGGCGCAGCGTCAGGTACTCGTCCTCGTCGAGGAGCTGGTTCGGGTCCACTTCCTGCTTGCCCGGCTCGATGACGATATAGCTCGAGTAGTAGAGCACCCGCTCCAGGTCACGCAGGGTGACGTTCAGCAGGTTGCCCATCGGCGAGGGCAGCGTCTTGAAGAACCAGATGTGCGCCACCGGCACGCTCAGCTCGATGTGCCCCATCCGCTCGCGCCGGACCTTGGAGAGCGTGACTTCGACGCCGCAGCGGTCGCAGATGACCCCGCGATAGCGGATCCGCTTGTACTTGCCGCAATGGCACTCCCAGTCCTTGACGGGACCGAAGATGCGCTCGCAGAACAGCCCGTCCTTCTCGGGCTTGAACGACCGGTAGTTGATCGTCTCCGGCTTGGTCACCTCGCCCCAGGACCACCAGGTGCGGTTGCCCTGCAATTCGGCGCGCTCGCGTTCCTTGGTATCGCGCGGTCCGCGAATCTCCTCGGGCGCCGCGATCCGGATGCCGATGTAGTCGAACGTGCTGGTCTGGGGCTCCCGCCCGCTGCGAAAATCAATCATGGATTCGCCTTACTCCTCGCCGTCCGCCGTGACGCCCAAGGTGACCTTCAGGCCGAGCGCCTGAAGCTCCTTGACGAGCACGTTGAACGACTCCGGGATGCCGGGTTCGGGAAGATTCTGGCCCTTGACGATGGCCTCATACACCTTGCTGCGACCGGTCACGTCGTCGGACTTGACCGTGAGCATTTCCTGCAGGAGGTGCGCGGCGCCATACGCCTCCAGCGCCCAGACCTCCATTTCACCGAAGCGCTGCCCGCCGAACTGCGCCTTGCCGGCCAGCGGCTGCTGGGTCACCAGCGAGTACGGGCCGATCGAGCGGGCATGGATCTTGTCGTCCACCAGGTGACTGAGCTTCAGCATGTAGACCATGCCGACGGTCACGTCGCTGGCGAACTCCTGCCCGGTGCGGCCATCCCGCAGGCGAGCCTTGCCCGCCGGGGTCAATCCCGCCGCCCGCATCAACTCGAGCGCCGCGGCCTGCAGCCCCTCCCCGTCCGGCTTCCCCTCCAGGAACGCGGCCAGGTGCGGGCAACCGGCCGCGGCCAGCGCCTCGGCCACCGGGACAGCCGCCGCGGCCTCCAGCTCCTTGACCAGCTTCTCCAGTGCCTTCTTCGGGGCGCCCGTGGCACCCTCCAGCTGCGCCCGGTGATACGTCACCTCCACCGTGCGCTGCGTGGCATGGCGCTCGGCCAGTTCCTTCGCCGCCGCCGCCAGGAACGTCGTGGCGCCCTGCACGATCCCCTTCGTGGACGCCGAGACGCCCCGCTGGGCCAGCATGGCGAGCCCGGTCTCGTGCAGGAGGACGTGCTCCACCTCCATCGCCTTCAGGTCCGCCACCAGGGCGCGCACCGTGTCGGCATCGGGCATCGGCGCCTTCGCCGCGAGCCCCAGCGCCTGGCCGGCCCACTGGAGACCGGCGACCTGCAGCAGCACGCCGATCTCGGCCTCGTCCGCCCCGCGGAAGACCGGGGTCTTGGCCTTGAAGCCCAGCAGAGTGGCGGCCCACCCGAGGTGGGTCTCCAGCACCTGCCCGACGTTCATCCGGCTCGGCACGCCGAGCGGATTGAGGGCGATGTCCACCGGGGTGCCGTCCGGGAGGAACGGCATGTCCTCCTCCGGCACGATCCGGGCGACGATGCCCTTGTTGCCGTGGCGGCCGGCCATCTTGTCGCCGACGCTGATCTTGCGCTTCTCGCCCAGGTACACCTTGACCAGCTGGATCACCCCCGGCGGGAGCTCATCCGGCTGGAGAATCTTGTCAATCTGGTCCTCGGCCTTTTCCTCGACCCGGGCGCGCTCGCGCGCGGCGGCGTCGATCGAGGCCCGGATCCGCTCGTTGGCCGGCTTGCTGGCCACCCGGAGCGTCTTCAGGTCCACCTCGGTCAGGTCCACCTTGGCCACCTTGTCGGCGGTCAGCTTGGTGCCCGCCGCCACGTACTCCTCCACGGTGCCGGCCTTGAGCATCAGGGCCACTTCCTGTCCCTTGAGCAGCTCCATCACCTCGTCCATCATGACCGTGGTGATGCGGGTCTTCTCCTCGTGCTCCACCCGGCGCACCTCGCCGATCCGCTCGCCGCGGTCCTTCTCGACGACCTGGTCCTCGACGCGGCTGAAGATCTTGACGTCAATGACCGTGCCCTTCATGCCCGGGGGCACCTTGAGGGAGCTGTCCTTCACGTCCTTGGCCTTCTCACCGAAGATCGCGGTCAGCAGCTTCTCCTCGGGGGAGAGCTCGGTCTCGCCCTTGGGCGTGATCTTGCCGACCAGGATGTCGCCCGGCTTGACGTGGGCGCCGATCCGGACGATGCCGCGCTCGTCGAGGTCCACCACCGCCTCGTCGGAGACGTTGGGGATTTCCTTGGTGATCTCCTCCTGGCCGCGCTTGGTGTCGCGGACATGCAGCTCCAGCTCCTGGATGTGGATGGACGAGTAGACGTCGTCCTTGACCAGGCGCTCGGAGAGGACGATGGCGTCCTCGAAGTTGTGGCCGTACCAGGGCATGAACGCCACCAGCACGTTGCTGCCCAGGGCCAGCTCGCCCTGCTCGGTGGCGGCGCCGTCGGCGATGATCTGCCCGGCGGTGACCTCGTCCCCCACCTGCACCAGCGGACGCTGGTTGATCGCGGTGTCCTGGTTGGTGCGCCAGAACTTCTTGACCCGGTAGCGGTCGTGCTGCGAGAGGCGCGCCAGCGGGGCCTCGCCCAGCACGGGCATCCCCTCCCGAGTCGACGATGATCTCGTCGGCCGTCACGCGCGTCACCTTGCCCGCGCGCCGCGCGATGATCACCGCGCCCGAGTCCCGTGCCACCTTGTCCTCCAGCCCGGTGCCCACCACGGGCGCCTGCGGGAAGAGGAGCGGCACGGCCTGGCGCTGCATGTTGGAGCCCATCAGCGCGCGGTTGGCGTCGTCGTGCTCCAGGAACGGGATCAGCGCCGCGGCGATAGAGACGAGCTGCTCCGGCGCCACGTCCATGTACTGGATCCGCTCCGGGGTCAGCAGCGGGTAGTCATCGCCCTTCCGGGTCAGCACCAGCTTCTCGGCGAAGCGCATCTCCGGGGTCAGGATCGCGTTGGCCTGGGCCACCGCGACGTCCTCCTCCTCCGAGGCCGAGAGCCAGTGGATCTCGTTGGTGACCTTGCCGTCCTTCACCACGCGGTACGGGGTCTCGATGAAGCCGAGCTCGTTGAGCCGCGCGAAGGTCGAGAGGCTGGTGATCAGGCCGATGTTCGGGCCTTCCGGCGTCTCGATCGGGCACATCCGGCCGTACTGCGAGTAGTGGACGTCGCGGACCTCGAAGCCGGCGCGCTCGCGCGTCAGGCCGCCGGGCCCGAGCGCCGACAGGCGGCGCTTGTGGGTCAGTCCGGCCAGCGGGTTGGTCTGGTCCATGAACTGCGACAGCTGGCTCGACCCGAAGAACGCCTGGATCACGGCGCTCACGGTGCGGGCGTTGACCAGGTCGTCGAGCGAGATCTTCTCCGGGTCGGAGTTGATGCTCATCCGCTCCTTGACCAGCCGTGCCATACGCGAGAGGCCCACCGAGAACTGGTTGGCGATCAGCTCGCCGACTGACCGGATCCGGCGGTTGCCCAGATGGTCGATGTCGTCGGTGTGCCCGCGGCCGTCGTGCAGGTCGATCAGGTACTTGATGATCGCGACGAAATCCTCTTCCGTCAGGACCGTGGTGTTCATGTCGGTCTTGAGGCGGAGGCGCTGGTTGATCTTGTAGCGGCCCACCCGCCCGAGGTCGTAGCGCTTCGGGTTGAAGAAGAGGCGCTGCAGCTGCTGCCGCGCGGTCTCCAGGTTCGGCGCATCGCCGGGCCGCAGCAGCGCATAGATCTGCTGGAGCGCCTCGGCCTCACTGTGGGTCGGGTCCTTGGCCAGGGTGTTCTTGATCAGCGCCGACTCCGGCCGCCCCGCCGGCAGCAGCACATCAATCCGGCTGACCCCGGCCTTCTCCAGCTTCTTGCGGCGGGTGTCGGTCAGCTCCTGTCCCGCCTCCACCAGCACCTCACCGGTCTCCGGATCGGGCACGTCGAACGCCAGGACGTGGTGGCCCTTGTCCCGGGTCGTGGTTGGCTGCTCCACATCGGTCAGGTCCAGGGTGGTATAGCCCGCGAAGACCGTGACGGCCTTGATCCCGACCTGCCGCATGGCGTTGATCCGCTCGATGGTGAGCTCGTCGCCCACCCGGCCGAGCGGGTCGCCGTCACGATCCTCCGGATTCGGCACGTCGGCCGCCAGCAGGGAGCCGACCACCTCGCGCCGCTCCTGCCGACCCTCGAGCTTGCCGGTGATGCTGAGCGACTTGGTGGCGAAGAAGAGGCGCAGGATATCGGCATTCTCGCCGTGCCCGAAGGCGCGGAGGAGGGCCGAGGCCGGAAACTTCTTCTTCTTGTCGATGTGGACGTAGATCACATCGTGAATGTCGATGGTGAACTCCACCCAGGAGCCCCGGAACGGGATGATCCGCGCCGAGTAGAGCCGTTGCCCATTGGGGTGGGTATCCTCCTCGAAGACGACGCCCGGCGAGCGGTGCAGCTGGCTCACCACGACGCGCTCGGCGCCATTGATCACGAAGGTCCCCAGCGGGGTCATGATCGGCAGCTCGCCGAGGTAGACTTCCTTCTCGATGATGTTCTTGGGGCGACGGTCGCCCTCCACCTCCTCGAAGACCACCAGTTGCAGGGTGGCCTTGAGCGGGGCGGCATAGGTCATGTCGCGCTCAATGCACTCCTCGACGGAGTACTTGGGCTCACCCAGCGCATAGCGCAGGAAGTCCAGCGAGTACTTCCCGTTGACGTCGCCAATCGGGAAGAGGTCACGGAAGACGCGCTCCAGCGACACGTCCTGGCGCGCGCCCGTGACGTCATCGGGCACCAGCAGGGACTGGAAGGCCCGCGTCTGGATGTCGAGGAGGTGCGGCATTGGCATGCCGCCCTCGCGCTTCGAGAAACTGATCACCGGTCGCAGATGTACCATCGCTCACTCTCAGGCAACACAAAGGGGCCCGTCGTGAGGGTGGGCCCGCGGAAGCGGGTCACCCTCACGGGGCTCCAAAGTCGTCGCGAATTAAGGGACGCGCGCAGTTCGCATGTCGTCTCACCGAAGTAGGGGAAGTCGCCGGATTCCGGCGCACGGAGCGGGATGCCCCGTGCCGCCCGGACCCGCGCTTCACGCTACTTCAGCTCGACGACGGCGCCCTGCTCCTCGAGCTTCTTCTTGAGCTCTTCGGCCTCGGCCTTCGAGACGCCTTCCTTGATCACCTTGGGGGCGCCGTCCACCAGGTCCTTGGCCTCCTTCAGGCCCAGGCTGGTGACTTCACGGACCACCTTGATGACGTTGATCTTCTTGGCCCCGGCCTCCATGAGGGTGACCGTGAACTCGGTCTGCTCCTCGACGGCGGCGGCGGCGCCCCCGGCGGCCGGCGCGGCGGCCGCGGCCACCACGCTGACGTTGAACTTCGTCTTGAACGCCTCGATCAGCTCGGCGAGCTCCACCACGGTCTTGGTGCCGATGGCGTCGAGGATCTCTTCATTGCTCATTGCGGTCGTGGACATGCTGTCGTCTCCGTACGGTTAGGATGCTGCCTGACGCTGTTCGCGGAGCGCCTCGAGGGCGCCAACCATCTGATACAGAACCCCGTTGAGGGCGCCGGCAAACTGGCCGAGCAACTCGTCGCGGGAGGGGAGTTCACCGAGGCGGCGGACATACGCGGCTTCGACCACCTTGCCGTCCACCATCCCGATCTTCACCGCCGGCCGGTTGTCGGCGGTCTTGGCAAACTCCAGGAGTGCCTTGGCGGCCGGCAGCGGGTCATCGCCGGCCAGCACCAGCCCGGTGGGCCCGGCCAAGTGCTCGGCCAGTCCCTCCACCTGGTTGGCGGCCAGGGCGCGCTCCGCCAGGGTGTTCTTGACCACCACGTACCGGACCCCGACGGCCCGCAGGCGGCGGCGCAGGTCGGTCATCCGGTCCACGGTCAGCCCGGTAAAATCGGTCACGTACAGATTGGGCGAAGTCTTCAGCTGGTCGGTCAGCGACTCCACCATGTCCTGTCGTTCGGTCTTGCTCATCGCAACCCCGCCGTGTCAAGGCGGACACCCGGCCCCATCGTGCTCGACAGGGTGGCGCCGCGCAGGTAAGTGCCCTTGGCCGCGGACGGCTTGGCGCGCATGATCGAATCGAGGAAGGCCTGGAGGTTCTCCACCAGCTGGGTCTCGGAAAACGACGCCTTGCCGATCGGGGCATGCACGTTCCCGGTCTTGTCCACCCGGAACTCGATCTTGCCGGCCTTGATCTCCTTGACCGCCTTGGCCACGTCCATGGTGACGGTGCCGGCCTTCGGGTTTGGCATCAGGCCGCGGGGCCCGAGGATCCGGCCGAGGGTGCCGAGCTGGCCCATGACGTCGGGTGTGGCGACGATCACGTCACACTCAAGCCACCCGTCCTTGAGCTTCTGGATGTACTCGATCCCGACGAAGTCCGCGCCCGCGGCCTCGGCATCACGGATCCGGTCGCCCTGGGCCAGCACGAGCACCTTGACGGTCTTGCCGGTGCCATGCGGGAGGACGACGGTGCCGCGCACCACCTGGTCGGCGTGGCGCGGGTCAACGCCCAGGCGCACCGCAATGTCGACGGTCTCGTCGAACTTGGCGGTGGCGGCCTTCTTCACCAGGCCCACCGCGTCGGCGGCGGGATAGTCGCGGACCTGATCCACCTGGCCGGCCGCGGCGCGAAAACGCTTGCCTTGTGCCGGCATCAGCCCACCACCTCCAGCCCCATCGAACGCGCCGTCCCGGCGATCATCCGCATGGCGGCGTCGAGGTCGGTGGCGTTGAGGTCGGCCATCTTGATTTCGGCGATCTTCTGGAGCTGGGCACGGGTCACCTTCCCCACCTTGGTACGGTTGGGGGCGGCGCTCCCCTTCTCGAGACCGGCTTCCTTGAGCAGGAGGTTCGGTGCAGGGGGCGTCTTGGTGATGAACGTGAACGTGCGGTCCCCGTAGATCGTGATCACCGCGGGGATGACCATCCCCGCCTGGCTCTGCGTCCGGGCGTTGAACGTCTTGCAGAACTCCATGATGTTCACGCCGTGCGGGCCGAGCGCCGTGCCCACGGGGGGCGCCGGGTTGGCCGCGCCAGCGGGACACTGGAGCTTCACGACTGCTACCACCTTCTTGGCCATCGTACTCCTCGTTCGGTGCCGGGGATGCCGTGCATCTCCGGAATGCCTGCCGCAAATACCCGTGCGGTCGCGGGAAGCGAGCAGGGAGAAGGGAGAAGGGAGAAGTGGTGCAGGCGTGACGCCGGGACTGCTTCTCGCTTCTTGCTTCTCGCTTCTCGCGGGCTAGTGTCCTCTCAACTGCAAATAATCCAGCTCCACCGTGGTCGGGCGCCCGAAGAGGCTGACCGACACCTTGACCTTGCCCTTGTCGGCGAGGATCTCCTCGACCGTACCGCTGAAATCTGAGAATGGACCCTCGGTGATCTCCACTGCCTGGCCAACGAGGAACGGAATCTCCTCCTTCGGCGCCGCATCGGAGACCTCCTCCGTGACGCCGAGGAGCCGATTCACTTCCTCGGGGCGGAGCGGCTGCGGCATCCGGCCCGTGCCCACGAACTTGATGATCCCCTGCACCCCGTTGACCAGGTGCTGGGCCTCCTGGCTCATCGTCGTCTCGATCAGGACGTAGCCGGGGTAGAGCTTCCGCTCCACCAGCACCTTCTTGCCGGCCTTGATCTCGATCGCCTCCTGCGTGGGCACGAGGGCCTGGCGCACCAGCTTCTCGTCCTCCGCGCGGGGATCATCCGTGATCCGCTGCTGCAGGAGGGTGCGCACCTTGTTCTCGTGGCCGGCAGTGGTCTGCACGGCGTACCAGCGATACTCCATGCCCTACTGCACCAGACGGGCGATGCCGGTGACCAGGATCAGGTTCAGGAACCAGTCCAGCAGGCCGATGATCACGCCCAGGATCAGGGCGAAAATCACCACCATCCGGGTGGCCTTGATCAGCTCGTCCCGGGTGGGCCAGGTGACCTTGCCCAGCTCGGCGCGCACCGCGATCAGGAAGTCGCGGGAGCGCTCGATGAACCCGGGGCCGCCGCCCGGCGTGGTAACCGCCTCGGACTGGCTCATGGGCTACTTGGACTCCTTGTGCACCAGGTGCTTGTTGCACCGCGGGCAGAACTTCTTCCACTCCACCCGCTCGGGGTGCAGTCGCTTGTTCTTGTTGGTGAAGTAGTTCCGACTCTTGCAGTCGGTGCACTCCATGATGATCTTGTCGCGGGGCATGGCTCCCAGCTCCTCTGTATCATGTCACAGGCCGGCCCAATGGCCGGCCGATTGGCCGCGATGGCGCGATCCCCGTCCGGGGGCGCTGGATGACGCCCGGGGGGCGCGCCGCGTAGAGACGCCCTAATAGGGCGTCTCTACGCCAGGCGCGCCCCTACTTCAAGATCTTCGTCACCACGCCGGCGCCCACCGTCCGGCCGCCCTCGCGGATCGCAAACCGCAGCCCCTCTTCCATCGCGATCGGCGTGATCAACTCCACCGTCACCGAGATGTTGTCCCCCGGCATCACCATCTCCACACCATCC
>JBHEPH010000077.1:7046-11995 GCA_046260395.1 Gemmatimonadales bacterium | reverse complement strand
ACCTCCTCGAGGCGCCGGATTTCCACCTCCGGCACATCGATCATGATGGTCCGCTGGGTCATCTGGGACAGCGCGGTCGCCGCGTGGCCCGCCCCGATGTTGGCCACCTCCCGGAGCGCGTCGCGTTCGAGGTCATTCAGGGTCCGCACATCGTTCATGCTGCCTCCGCACTCAACAGCGCTGTGGGGTCAATGAGCAGGGCCGGGACGCCGTCGGCCATCGTGGCCGCCCCGGTGAACCAGGCCGGGGTGCCCCGCGGGCGGTCCAGCGGGGTGACGACCAGGTCCTGGCGACCGAGAAACCGGTCCACGACCAGCGCCCGCCGGCCCGCGGCGGCCTCGACGATCAGGAACGGCCGACGCCCTTCCGGCGAGGGGCCTCCGGCCCCCAGGCACGCCCGGAGCTCGGTGGCCGGGAGTTGCTCGTCCCGGAAGCTAACCACGAGCCGACCTTCCCGGTCCTCCGCCACGCCACCGCCCGTCTCCGCCACCCGGGCAAGCGGGACGGCATACCGCTCGTCGGCCACGGTCACGATCAGGGTCGGCACCACCGCCAGGGTGAGCGGCAGGCGGAGCACGAACTCGGTCCCTTCCCCGGCCACGGTGCGCAGTTGCAACGTGCCACCGAGGGAACGGACACGCGTCTGCACGGCATCCACCCCGACCCCGCGGCCGCTGACGCCGCTCACCACAGCGGCGGGTGTTTCCAGTCCGTGGTCCAGGGCGTTGCGCACCAGGTGGAGGAGCGGGTCACCGATCGCATCCAGCACGCTGCGGTCGAGCTCGATCTCCCGGCCGACGAGCTCGACCCGCACCGACTTGCCGAGCTCCCGCGCCAGGTCACGCACCACCCGCGGGAAGCGGTCGAGCACCTCCGACGCCGGCGCCATCCGCGCCTGCAGGACCCGATGGTGCACGGCGTCGGTCCACCGTGAGAGGTCCGCGGCGAGGGACTCCAGCACCGCATCGCCACGCTGGTCCACCACCGACACCAGGCGGTTGCCGGCCACCACCAGCTCGCCCACCTCGGTCAGGAGCCGGTCAAGTTCCTCGCGGGCCACCCTGACCTCGGAGCGCACGCGCTGGACCGGCTCCGCCGTGGCGCGCCCGGCCTCGCCGACGGCCACCTCGGCGATCTCCCCGATCTCGAGCAGCGCCGCCCGGATACCGGCTGCATCGAGCGCGGTGTCCAGGCGAAAGCCGAGCCGGCCGTCGAACTGCTCGGCATCGACACCGGCCGGCGCCGGCGTCACCTCGCTCACTGTGCCGAGGGCCTTGGCTCGCCGCAGGGCAAGCAGCGCCCGCGCCCAGGGCATCACCACGCCGGGGCGGACGCGGATGGCCACCCACCGGCCGGGACCCCCCGCCGGTTCCACACTCGCGGGGTCCGCCGGGGCCGGGGCCCCTGCCCCGTTCCCCGAGGGTTCCGCATTCGCCGCGCGTGCCAACCGCTCCTGGAGGTCCGCCCGCAGGCGCCGGCCATCGGTACCGGCTACCGCGTCCTCCACGCCGGCGTTGACGGCGTCCACCACCTCCACCAGCAGCGTCGTCAAGCCCGGCGTGCCGGGTGTGCGCCCGGCGCGCACCGCCTCCAGCAGGCTTTCTGCATCATGGGCAAAGGCGGCGAGACGGGCGTAGCCCATCGTCGCCGCCATGCCCTTGATGGTGTGGAAGGCCCGGAAGAGCTCGTCCACCCCGCTCACCTCGCCGGGGGTGCGCTCCCATTCCGCCAGGACCGTCTCACACTGCCGGAGTTGCTCCTGGCTGTCGGACAGGAAGAGGGCGGCGTACTTCGCGGTGTCCACCGGCCGTCCGGAATCAGCCTACGAGGCGCTGGACGGCCTCGAGCACCCGGGCGGGCTGGAACGGCTTCACGACGAAGTCCTTGGCGCCGGCCTGGATCGCCTCGACCACCAGGGCCTGCTGGCCCATCGCGCTGCACATGAGGATGCGGGCATCCGGGTCCAGCTTGATGATCTCGCGGACAGCGTCGATGCCCCCCATCTCCGGCATCACGATGTCCATGGTGACCAGGTCCGGCTTCAGCTCCTGGTACCGTTGCACCGCCTCCACCCCGCTTTCCGCCTCACCGACCACCTGGTACCCGGCCTGGGTCAGAATGTCGGCGATCATCGTTCGCATGAATATCGCGTCATCGCAGACGAGTACGGAGTGAGCCACGCAGTCCTCCAGCGGTTCAGGCCGGGTCTGCCACCGGGAACAGCGGCGCGAGCAGGGCCTCGGGATCCATCAGCAGGAATGGCCGGTCGATCCGGCCACGAGAAATGATAACGCCGTCCGGAATCCCGGGCGCGCCGTGGGCAATCTCAAACGCCTCCATGGGCACATAATGGAGGTCGTCCACCTCGTCGACCGCCAATCCCACCCGGCGCCCGCCGGCCTCGACCACCACCACTGCAACCGGCGGGCCGTCGGCGGCCTGACCCAGCAGCCGCCGGGTGTCCACCACCGTCACCATGGCCCCCCGAAGATTGCCGAGCCCCAGCACGGCGGCAGCGGCCCCGGGGATCCGGGCCAGCGGGACCATGCCGGTCACCTCACGCACCGCGCTGTCGGCCAGGGCCCATTCGAGGCCCCCGCTGCGGCAACGCAGGACCCGCAACGCGGTGACGTCGGTCATGCCGGCTCCTCGAAGAATCGAAGATATTGGAGCGGCCGGGGCTCGGCAACAGAAATCCCGCCGAGGGAGGCCTCCCCCAGCGCCGGTTGGAGGTCCGCCGGCCATTCACTGCGGAACACCAGGGACTCACCCGTCTCGGGGTGGCGAAATGCCAGACGGGCGGCATGCAGGGCCTGTCGGGGGGTGGCGCGATCCAGCCGGTCGGCCGCGGCGCGGGCCGCCCCCGAGATCCGGCGGCTCCCTCCCCCGGCATAAACTGGATCGCCCACCACCGGATGCCCGATGCTCTCCAGGTGGACGCGGATCTGGTGGGTCCGGCCGGTCTCCAAGGTCAGCCGCACCAGCTCGCTGGATTCAAACCGCGCCACCACCTCGACCCGCGTGCGGGCGACGCGACCGTCCGGGACGATCGCCATGCGTTTCCGGTCCTTCGGGTGCCGCGCCAGCGGCGCGTCAATGACGACCGGCGACTCGGCCAGGTGGCCCCAGGTCAGGGCGGCGTAGGTGCGCGAGACGCGCCGGGCAGCCAGCGCAGCACCCAGACGGCGGTGGGCCACGTCGGTCTTGGCAATGACCATCAGTCCCGAGGTGTCGCGGTCGAGCCGGTGCACGATGCCCGGCCGCCCGGCCGCCCCGCCCGAGAGCGCCGTCCCACGGGCCACCAGCGCGTTGACCAGGGTGTCCTCCCAGTGACCAGGAGCGGGGTGGACCACCAGACCCGCCGGCTTGTCGATGACGAGCAGGTGCGCGTCCTCGAAGACGATCGTCAGCGCAATATTGTGGGGCGCCAGGGTGCGAGGGGGGGCCTCCTCGGCGATGGTGACCGCCACCTCATCGCCACGCTGCAGGGTGCGGGAGGCGCGGGCGGCCGCACCACCGACCGTCACCGCGCCGGCGGCGACCAGCCGCGCGGCCTGGGTCCTGGAGAAGGACAGCTGGTCGGCCAGGAAGCGGTCAAGCCGCTCCGTGACGTCCGCGGTGACCGTGAACACCAGCCGCGGCAGGGGAACCTCAGCCGTCTGCGGTGCTGGCGGCGCGCTGGCTGTCCTCGCGCCAGAGCGACACCGCCAGCACCACGGCCCCGCAGGAGACCCCGATATCGGCAATGTTGAAGGTCGGCCAGCGGGTGGCGCCGACCCCGACGTCCAGGAAGTCCACGACACCCTGGGGGCCGCGGATCCGGTCCACCAGGTTGCCGATGGCCCCGCCCGTCACGGCGCCGAGCGACACCTGGCGCACCAGGTCGGTGCCGCTGCTGGAACGGGCGAGGCGATAGAGCACCACGACCGCCACGACCGCGATGACCAGGAAGATCCACCGTGACCAGGGCCCCAGGTGCAAGCCGAACGCCGCGCCGGGGTTGTAGATCAACCGCCAGCGGATCCAGTCTCCCACCACCTGGATCGGCTGGTACAGGACCAGCGACGTCTCGGCCCACCACTTGGTCACCAGGTCGAGCGCGACCACCAGTGCGGCCACCAACCAGAAGGTGACGCGGCGATCAGCGCCGTTTGGCATCCTCTTCCTTCTCCTTGCAGGTGATGCACAGCCGGGCATGCGGCAGGGCGTCCAGCCGGTCGAAGGCAATGGCCTGCCCACAGGTGTGGCAGGTGCCGAACGTGTCGGGCGCGCCATACAGGCGTCGGAGTGCCTCGTTCACGTGCCAGAGATAGCGCCCCTCTTGCGAGGCGAAGAGAAACTGCTTCTCGCGCTCCATGGTGTCGGTGCCCTGGTCGGCCATGTGGAACGAGTAGGAGGAGAGATCCCCATCCGAGCTCTGGAGGGAGGCGTTGAAGGTCTCGCCGTAGTAGCCGAGTTCCTTCATGACCCGCGCGCGCTCGGCGAGCAGCCGCTGCTCGAGATGGGCAAGTTGCTTCTTGTTCATGAGGCGTCCATGGGTTGCGGTTCGGTCTTCGGTGAAGGCGCGGCATGTCGGCGGACGGCGACCCGCGCGGCCAGCCCGTCCAGGTGGATGGTTTCCAGCGTCGTCTCCCGCCCCGCGTCGGGCCCGAGGACCAGGTCGCGGGTCAGCGTTTCGCCGCGGATGAAATCGGCGTGGGCGTCCACGGCGTGCAGCAGTTCCGGCGGCCCGTCGACGGACAGGGTGATCCGGTCGGCATAGTCGAGCCCGGCCTCCTTGCGGAGCCGCTGCACACGGTTGACGAGCTCTCGGGCGAGGCCTTCCTGGCGCAGCGCGGGGGTCAGCACCGGGTCGAGGGCGATCACGTACGGTCCGTCGGCCTCCACGATCCAGTCGCTGGTGACCTCCCGCTGGACCAGCACCTGGTCCGGGAAGATCTCGACCTCGC
>JBHEPH010000077.1:0-7036 GCA_046260395.1 Gemmatimonadales bacterium | reverse complement strand
GGGTCCCGCCAGGGTCACGGAACGTCCCGCCTCGATGGCCCGAAGGTCCTCAGTGGACATCCCCGCCACGAGCTTGGCGATCGCCGGCGTACGCTTCCCGAAGGCCGCCCCGAGCGTCCGAAAATCGGGCTTCGCGTGCAGCCGCACCAGGGAGGCGTCATCGGACACGACCTGCACCTCCCGGACGTTGAGCTCCTGGCGGAGGAGGGTCAGGAGTTCCTCCCATCCCTCGTCGTTGGGATTGTAGGCGAGGGGCATCGCCACCCGGGCGCGGGCAAGGGGCTGGCGCACGCGCACACCCATCGTCTCGCGCGCGGCGCGGCCGGCGGACGCGAGTCGCCGGACCGCATCCATCATGGCATCCAGGATGCCATTGACCTCCCGGGCCCCGGCCGCGGGAAACGACGCCACGTGCACCGAGTCTCCGGTGAGCGCACGGTGGATCCAGTCGGAGGCGAATGGGGCCGCCGGCGCCAAGAGGCGGCTCACGGTGACAAGGCATTCGTGCAGGGTGGCCACCGCCGCGGGGTCGGCCTCGCTGTCGGGTGCCCAGAACCGCGCTCGCGACAGCCGCACGTACCAGTTCGAGAGATCATCGACCACGAAGTCGAGCACGGCGCGGACGCCTGCCGTGACGTCATACCCTTCCCACGCGGCCACCACGGCGTCCACCGTGGCCTGCAGGCGCCCCAACACCCAGGTGTCGAGCAGTGTGCCTGCGGCTAGCGACGGTGTTCCCGGCGTGCCAGACCCCGCGTAGAGCTGGTAGAACCCGTACGTATTGCGCAGCGCGTTGAGCGGCTTCCCCGCCACCTCGACAATGAGTTTCGGATCAAACCGCTTGGGCAGCCAGACCTGGCCCGACGCCAGCAGGTAGAGCCGGATGCTGTCCGCGCCGTGATCGCCGAGCACCGCCCACGGGTCCACCGCGTTGCCGCGGCTCTTCGACATCTTCTGCCCCTGGGCGTCGAGCACCAGGTCGTTGACGATCACGTTGCGGTACGGCAGCGTGTCGAACACCCCCGTCGCGATGGCCAGGAGCGAGTAGAACCACCCGCGGGTCTGGTCCACCCCCTCGCAGATGTAGTCCGCGGGAAAGTGCCTGCCGAACAGCTCCTGGTTCTCGAACGGATAGTGCCACTGCGCCACGGGCATCGAGCCCGAATCGAACCAGGTGTCAATCACCTCGGGCACCCGCCGCATCGTTCCGCCATCCGGCGCCGGCCAGGTGTACGCGTCGATGAACGGCTTGTGGGGGTCGAAGTCGTCCGGCAGGGGGCGTCCCGACCGCTCGGCCAACTCCGCAAACGACCCGATCACCTCCACGACCGTCGGGTCGGTGTCACTGACCCAGACCGGCAGGGGCGTGCCCCAGTAGCGGTCCCGGGAGAGCGCCCAGTCCACGTTGTTGCTGAGCCACTCGCCGAAGCGGCCGGAGCCGACCTCGGGCGGATTCCAGTTGACCTGGGCGTTCAGCTCCTGCATGCGGTCCTTGATCGCCGTGGTGCGCACGAACCAAGAATCGCGGGCGTAGTAGATCAGGGCGCTGCGGCAGCGCCAGCAATGCGGATAGCTGTGCGCGTGGGGCTGGGTCAGGTGCCAGCGGCCGCCGCGCTTCAGGCGCTGGATGATCAGGTCGTTGGTGGCCTTGGCGGTGACCAGCTGCCCCTCCAGCTCCGGCCAGGTGGTCCCCTCAAAGGTGCCGTCCGCGGCCACCGGCCGGACCAGGGCCAGGTCGTGCTGCTGGCCGGCAGCGTAGTCGTCGGCGCCGAAGGCCGGCGCCAGGTGCACCAACCCGCTGCCATCCTCCGCGGTCACGAACTCGGCAGTGATGACAACGCGCGAGCGCCGGTCCATGGGCAGGTCCACCAGTTCCAGCGGCCGCTCGTAGCGGAGACCCGCCAGCTCGCGTCCGGGGAAGGTGCGTTCCGGGCCGAGGTCGGCAAAGCTGGGCGCGCCCTTTTCGGCACTGCTCGGCAGGCCAGCCCGGGCCGTGGCCAGGATCACCGTGCGCTCGCCCACACGATACTCGCCGTACTCGAGGTCCGGGTGCACCGCCACCGCCACATTGGACAGCAGCGTCCAGGGGGTGGTGGTCCAGACCAGCAGCTGCCGGTCCGGCTGGCCCTCGAGCGGCACGGTGACGTAGACCGAGTTGGTCGTCACGTCCTCGTAGCCAAGCGCCAGTTCGTGCGAGGAAAGTACGGTGCCGCAGCGAGGGCAGTAGGGCAGGACCCGGTGCCCCCGGACCAGGAGGGTCTTGTCATGCATCTGGCGCAGCAGCCACCAGACGCTTTCCACATACTCGGGCGTGCAGGTGATGTAGGGCCGGTCGTAATCGAGCCAGTAGCCGATCCGGTCGGAGAGCTGTTCCCAGTCATCCTTGTAGGTGAAGACACTCTCGCGGCAGAGCGCGTTGAACGCCTCGACGCCGTACGCCTCGATGTCCTTCTTGCCCGAGAGCGCCAGCTGCTTCTCGACCTCGATCTCGACGGGAAGGCCGTGGGTGTCCCACCCCGCGATCCGGGTGACCTCATGCCCCTGCATGACCCGGAACCGGCAGATCAGGTCCTTGATGGTGCGCGAGAACACATGGTGAATGCCCGGACGACCGTTGGCGGTCGGGGGGCCTTCGTAGAACACGAACGGCGTGCCGCCGGCGCCCTGTGCCTGCACGCGCTGGAACAGCCCCTCGGCCTTCCACTGCGCCAGGAGATCCCGTTCCAGGGCGTCCGCCGAACCGGCCGGCCATTCGGGCCTCTGCATCACGCGGGCCCGCTGCGCTCCCGGTGCTTCTCGAGGGCGTTCACTTCGGCCAGCTGTCGTTCGAGCAGGGTCCGGAAGCTGGAGAGGTAGACGCCGTACTGGCGCCCGGCGTCTTCCATTCCGCCACGGATCCGGGCTTCCGCTGCGTGGGCACCCTCGACGATCCGCGCAGCCTCCTGTTTCGCCTCCTGCAGCAACGCATCGGCCGCCTGTTGGGCTTCGCGCACCGTCAGCTCGGCATCCCGGGTGGCCGCCGACTCGGCGTCTGCCCGGAGCTGCTGCGCCGCCACCAGCGCGTCGTTCAAGGCCCGCTCCCGCTCCCGGTAGGATCGCAGCTGTTCGGTCATCCCCTTCAGCCGCTCCTCCGTGCCCACCCGGTTGCGGATGAGCCGGTCCAGCTCCTCGGCGATCCGGGTCTTGAAATCCTCCACCTGGGTGGGGTCGTACCCGCGCATCACGCGCTGGAATTCCTGCGCACGGACGTCGTGGGGCGTCAGCTGAAATGCGTCGTCGGTCATGGCGCCCGCCCTCCAAACAGCACGGTTCCGAGCCGGACCATCGTGGCCCCCTCCTGGACGGCGGCGGGATAGTCCGCCGACATTCCCATGGACAATTCTGGCAGTGCGTACCCTGCCGCCTCGGCGCGGTCACGCAGCGCCCGCAACTCCGCAAAGCATCGCCGCTGCACCGCCTCATCGTCGGTGAACGGCGCCATCGTCATCAGGCCCTGGACCTCCAGCGCGGGCAACCCGGCGAGGTGATCAAGCAGTGGCATCAATCCGTCCGGGGCGACGCCAGCCTTCTGGGCCTCGCCCGAGGTGTTGACCTCCACCAGCACCGCCTGCCGACTGTCCACGGCGACCCGCTGGGCGAGGGCGTCGGCCAGATCCGGGCGGTCCACGGAATGAATCAGGACGAACCGCCCCACCACCTGCCGGGCCTTGTTGCGCTGCAGCGACCCCACCAGGTGCCAGGCCACCGCCACCCCGGCCAGCGCCTCCTGCTTGGCGAGGGCTTCCTGCACCCGATTTTCACCGACCTCGGTGAGGCCAGCCGCCAGCGCCTCGCGAACCGTCTCGGGCCCGTGGGTCTTGGTGATGGCCACAATGCGAACCCGGTGATGCAGGCCCGCCAGCTCCTGACGGGCCGCGATCGTCTCGCGGACCCGGGCGAGCCGTCCGGGAAGCCCCTCCGATGCCATAACCCCTAAATTTATCTGGATTTACTGCCCAGATGAAGGGAGGCGCGTCAACGCCTCCCGGAGGGCCGCCCGCAGCCCCTCAGAATCGCTGAGTCGGGTGGCGGACTGAAGCCAGTTGGCCATGGCGGCATATTCCCCCCGCCGCTCGGCCACCCCGGCCAGCTGGGTGAAGGGAATGGCCATGGTGCCGGCGATGCTCCGGGCCGTCGGGTCCAGGTTGCCGGGACCCCGTGCCATCAGATCACCATAGCGGTAGGCGCTGACGACCAGTTCCTCGGTCATCGCCAGATCCAGCGGAGGCCCACCGGAGGGGTGGAAGTCCAGGTGCGCCGCGGTGGTATCTGGCGGCGCATTCTCCACCCAGATGGCCAGCCCCCGTTGGACGAGGAGGGGGTCCAGCCCCTGATACTCGCCGCCGGCCGTCACCGCCCAGGCGATCGGCCGGCGACCGAAGTTCTGCTGCGCCACCCGGACGGAGAGGAAGTCCTTGCCGTAGAAGGGCGTCTGTGCCGGAACGACGACCCGATACGGGCCGAATGCGATCTCCGATTCGACCGGGATCAGCTGGGGCACGGCCGACTCAATATCCGCATCGGTCATCGTGTGCACGGGCCAGTCTGGACGCTCGGCCGGCCAGTCGCGCCAGATCTCGGCGGCGCGATCCGGGTTGAACGCGCGGATCGGGTTGTCTCGCAGTTGCCGCATGTACCAGGGCGTCTCGGCCAGCGCCAGGCAGATCACCGTCACGTCCTGACGGATGCCCTCCACCTCCTGTGCCCACCAGAGCGGAAACGTGTCATTGTCCCCGTAGGTGAAGAGGATGCCGTACGGCGGGACTGAATTGAGCAGGTTCCAGGCGAAGTCCGCCGCGAGCGTGGCATCAGGGCCGTGACGCCGCGAGGCCGGCCCGGCATTCAGGAGGACGGGCACAAGGGCCACGGCCAGGACCGCCGACGCAACGGCCCGCGGCGCCAGCGCGAGGCGCGTCACCGCGGCCGCCGCAGCCCGCGCCAGGCCGAGTCCCGCCCAGACGCCCCACGTCACGAAACTGGCGACGAAGAAGTAGTCCCGTTCGCGGACCTCATGGTCCTGCATCTCCGGGAACTGGTCGTAGCCGATGCTGAACCCGGGCTTGAAGTTCATGTACGCCACCAGCCCGAGCCCGGTGGCCAGCCACACCCCGGCGATCAGCCAGAACGAGGACCGGTCGGCGCGATACTGGGTGCGGGCGCCCTGGATCCCCAGCGAGACGAACCCGAGGGTGACCAGGGTACGCAGGGGGAAGTCGCCCACCTGGGCCGCGATGGACCGGGCCCACTGCCAGTCGAAATACTGCCAGTAGTTGGCCAGCTGGAGCCCGATGAGCTCCAGGGATCGCCCGCTGTTGCCGGGGCCGTGCACCTGGGTGGGATTGTCGAGCGGGGTGCGCACCGGGTACTGCGCGCGCCGGATCACGTCGAGCAGCGCCTCCCAGGTGGAGGGATCGGCCTCGTTGATCATGGGAGCCTGCGCGGCGCGCAGGAAGAGGTAGAGATACGGCGTGATCCCCACCAGCGCCACCGCCAGCGTCACCATGGCAAAGCCGGCTACCCGCCCGCGCACCGCCAGCACCGCGGCCCCCGCAAAGGCCACGACCCCGACCAGCACCAGCGTCGTGTTGCCCAGCCCCATGCCGATCAACAGCGCCCAGACGCCCGCCACCACCGCGATCTCGGCCCACTCACGACGACGGACCTCGGCATCGGCAGCGGGATGCAGGCGCAGCTCGGACACGAGGAAGGCCAGCAGCCCCGGCCCGGCCAGCAGCGCCAGGAGATGATTGCCGATCGACACGCCCAGGAGGTACACCATCAGCAGCAGCAGGCGCGCGGCCCGAGGCGATCCGCGCCAGGCCCGCCACCGCAGCGCCAACCACGCCGTGGCCGCGATGGTCAGCGTGGCCACCATGTAGACCTCGGTCTCATTCGAGTTCTGCCAGGTGGTAAAGGCAAACGCGCCTATGACGGCCGCCGCCGCCGCGCCCCCGAACCGGATGATCGCCGCCGCCGGTGTCGCCGTGTCCGCGGTCGCACGCCGCAGGGTCTCATGCGCCACCAGGAACCAGAACCCGGCGCCCGCGGCGCTGAGGATGGCACTGAAGAGGTTGGTGCGCCAGGCGTACTCGCCCACCGGCAGCAGCAGGCCCCAGACGTGGGTCATCAGGATGAAGAGCGGCGTGCCGGGCGGATGGGGAATGCCGAGGATGTTGGCCGCGGCGATGAACTCGCCCGCGTCCCAGAAGGTCACGCTCGGTGCCAGCGTCCACACGTACCCCGCCAGGATGGCCAGGGCAACAAGGACGGCAGCGAGGTAGGGTGGACGGGCGTCGGGCAGGCCGGTCACGGCGACCTCAGTGATCGTGGAGGGGGTCGGCCTCGTGGAGCGCGCCGGCCAGCGCCACCGCCACCTCGAGCAAGGCGGGATCCAGTGACCACGGCCGGGCGAACACCGACAGTCGGGACCGCGCTCCCGAGAGCACTGCCCAGTCCTCGCCGGTCACGATCTCCAGCCCCACCCTGCCCGCCGTCACAACCAGCGCCTCCAGGGCCGCCGGCGAGAGCGGCTGGCAGTGAAAGGCGGCCGCCACCATTCCGACGGCTGTCTCCTCCGCGCGCTCCGCCTCCACACCATGGGTGCGGAGGTGGGCGGCGAGTGCAACGGCGGAATGGCCTCCGATGGGGGTGACCGTCACGCCCCGGCGGGCTCCGCGGGCGGGGCCCCGAGAATGGGCGGACGGGCCGTGGCGGCCTGCACCTTGGCGGTCGGCGGCCCCGACGGCGTGGTCGGAACCACGGCAGGAGGCCGCGGCGGCAGCGGCTGGTCGCGCACCAGGAGATCCAGGTCGTCGCGATCGATCGTCTCGCGCTCGAGCAGTGCCGCGGTGATGCGCTCCAGCAGGTCGCGGTGCTCGGTCAGCAGGTGGCGCGCCCGGGAGACCGCCTCGTCGAGCAGCCGCTTGACCTCGGTGTCCACCAGCTCGGCGGTCTGCTCGGAGACTTCCCGGCGGGAGCCAAACTCCCGGCCCAGGAA
>JBHEPH010000076.1:0-12041 GCA_046260395.1 Gemmatimonadales bacterium | reverse complement strand
CCACGGCACAGCGGCTACGCCTACGCCGGTACCGGCGTCTTCCGCTCCCGCGACGGCGGTGACACCTGGGAGCACCTCGGCCTGACCGACACGCACCACATCGGCAAGGTGCTGGTGCATCCCGCCAATCCTGACGTGGCCTGGGTGGCAGCGCTCGGCCACTTCTGGACCCCGAACCGCGAGCGCGGTGTCTTCCGCACCACCGACGGGGGCCGGACCTGGACCCACGTGCTGGCCATCAACGACAGCACCGGCGTGGTGGACCTCGCCATGGACCCCGCCGACCCCGATCGGCTCTACGCCTGGGCGTGGCAGATGCCGGCCGGAGGGCACAGCGGCCTGCATGTCAGCAGCGACGGCGGGCGGCTTGGGCGGGCCGGCCTCGACGCGGCGCCGTCGGCGCCAGGCACCGTCTACGTCTTCCTGGACAACCAGGCGCCGGACCCGGCCAACGACCGCCCCGCCCTCGGGGGCCAGGTGTACCGCTCCGACAACCACGGCCGCCAGTGGCGGCAGGTGGACGCCGGCGACCTCTACCCCGTGATGGGGGATTTCGGCTGGAAGTTCAGCGACATCCGCGTCTCCCCCGAGAACCCGGAGGAGCTCTTCATCCTCGGTCTACGCGGCTTTCACTCGCGGGACGGCGGCCGCACCTGGACGCGCTTCGGCGAGCAGATCCTCCGGCTCCACGACACCCCCGGCAAGGCGCTCCACCTCGACCACCACGAGTTGTGGATCGACCCCCACAATCCCGACCGCCTGCTCCTCGGCAACGACGGCGGGGTCTTCCAGTCCTGGGACAGCGGCCGGAGCTGGCTGCACCTGAACAACATCCCGGCCACGCAGTTCTACTTCCTGGCGGCCGAGGCGGGCCCGGCTCCGTACCGGGTCTTCGGCGGCACCCAGGACAACGCCGCGCTGTACGGCCCCAGCACGGCCCGCACCGACGACGCCACCGACGAGCCGTGGCGATACGTGTACCTCGACCGCTGGACCGGCGGCGACTCGTACGTCACCCTGCCCGACCCCACCGACCCGCGGATCGTCTACTACGAGCACCAGCACGGCGCCATGCGCCGCATGGACCTCACCGGGGGCTCGGTGCTCTCGGGCGGCCCCGCCGCGGTGAACATCACCCCCCGTGCGCCGCCGGGTGAGCCGCCCTACCGCTTCGGGTGGTACACCCCGTTCCTGATTTCCCACCACGACCCGCGCACCCTCTACGCGGGGGCGGATCGGGTGCTCAAGTCCACCACCCGCGGCGACGACTGGACCCCGATCAGCCCGATGCTGGGCGAGGCGCCCGGCGGGCTGCGGGCGGTGGTGCCCTACGGCAGCATCACGATGCTGGCGGAGTCGCCGCTGCGGCGCGGGTTGCTTTACGCCGGGACAGAGGGGGGCGGGGTCTGGCGCAGTGACGAGGACGAGGGACGCTGGGTGCGCGTGGCCGACGGGCTCCCGTCCAAGTGGGTGACGCGCGTGGTGGCATCGGTGCATGTCGAGGCCAGGGCGTACGTGAGCCTGAGCGGCTACCGCGAGGACGACTTCCGGGCCTACCTGTTCGCCTCGGATGACCACGGCGCCTCGTGGCGCGACATCAGCGGCAACCTCCCCGCCGCCCCGGTGAACGTGGTGCGCGAATCACCGCACGATCCCAACTGGCTCTTCGTGGGCACCGACCTCGGCGTGTACGTCTCGCCCGACCGCGGTACCCGGTGGTATTCCCTCTCGGCCAACCTCCCCACCACGGCGGTGCACGACCTCGTGGTGCAGCGCGAGGCGCAAGACCTTCTCATCGGCACCTACGGCCTTGGGGCGTTCCGGATGGAGCTCGAACCGGTCATCTCCGGGGGCGTCCCCGGGCGGGCCGCGCCACTGGCTGTCCTGCCACCGCGCCCGGTCCGGCTGGACTACCACCCCTGGGAGACGCTCCCCGGGGATCGCCGCGGGCGGCCCCGCGCCGAGCTGCACGTGCGGCTGCCGGCCGCCGGTCCGCTGGCGATCGCGATCCTTGCCCCCGACGGACGCACGGTGTGGTCAGCCCGACGCGACACTGGTGCCGGGATCACCACGCTGGTGTGGGACCTGGCCGACCCGGAGGGGCGCGAGGTGGCGGCGGGGAGCTATCGCGTTGAGGCCGTGTCGGGTTCTGCGCGCGCCACCGCCACCCTCGAGGTGCTGCCGCGGCAACCGTGAGCCGGCGATGGTGCGGAGCCGGCGTGCGGCAAACCTCCAACGGCGGGAGGAGCTATTGACGCTCCTGGGTGAACTCTCCACCGGCCCGGGTCGCCACGGGCGGCGAGGTGTTGGCGATGCAGGAGGCACACGGACTGATGGGCCGCGGGCTCGGCTATATTGATCTTCACCTTCTCGCCACGGCCAAGCTGGATCCTGCCACTGTGGACGCTCGACAAACGCCTGGCCGGGATCGCTGACCGGCTCGGCATCGCTGCCTGAGAAAGGTCCACCATGGCCGACACCGCCCGCCTGACCACGGCACTCGCCGACCGCTACCAGATTCTCCGTGAACTCGGCGCCGGCGGCATGGCGACTGTCTACCTGGCCCAGGACCTGAAGCACGATCGCAAGGTGGCCATCAAGGTCCTCCGGCCGGAGCTCGCCGCGGTGATCGGGGCCGAGCGGTTCCTGGCCGAGATCCGGACCACCGCCAACTTGCAGCATCCGCATATCCTGCCGCTGCACGACAGCGGCGTGGCCGATTCGTTCCTCTACTACGTCATGCCGTACGTCGAGGGCGAGTCGCTCCGCGATCGCCTCACCCGCGAGAAGCAGCTGCCGATTAGCGACGCGGTGCGGATCGCGACCGAGGTGGCCAGCGCCCTCGACTACGCCCACCGCCGCGGCATCATCCATCGCGACATCAAGCCCGAGAACATCCTGCTGCACGACGGCCAGGCGCTGGTGGCCGATTTCGGGATCGCCCTGGCCGCCACCAGTGCCGGCTCCCGGATGACCGAAACCGGGATGAGTCTCGGCACGCCGCACTACATGAGTCCCGAGCAGGCGATGGGGGAGCGGACCCTTGATGCGCGTACGGATGTGTACGCGCTGGGGGCGATGACCTACGAGATGCTCGTGGGGGATCCGCCGTTCACGGGGAGCACCGCCCAGGCGATCGTGGCCAAGGTACTGACCGAAAAGCCGGTAGCGCCCAGCCGGGTGCGCGACACGATCCCGGAGGGCGTGGAGGACGCGGTGCTCACCGCGCTGGCCAAGCTGCCGGCCGACCGATTTGCGACGGCGGCGGAGTTTGCGGCGGCGCTGGCGATGCCCACGGGCTTACGCCCGATGGCACGTGCGGCGGCGCCGGTGGGGCCGATGGGGCTCTCGCGAGGCGCCACCGGGCTACTCATTGCAGGGCTGGCCGCTGTCGCCGTGGTCGCCCTGGCACTGGCCGCGTGGGGCTGGCTGGGCCGCCCAGGTGGGGCGCCAGTGGAGAGCTGGACGGCGTATACGCAGCTCACCGACGCCTCGGGCGAGGAGACCTCGCCGAGTCTGTCGCCCGACGGGGAGTCGTTTGCCTACGCCAGCAATGCGCGCGGGACCTGGGACATTTATGTCCAACGGGTCGGAGGCCGCAATCCGATCCTGGTGGCCGGGGACTCCAGCGTTGATGAGCGGGCGCCTAGGTACAGTCCCGACAGCCGACAGATCGTTTATGGCGTTGGTGGGGGAGGGCTGTTCGTGGTGGGTGCCACCGGGGAGTCGCCGCGGCGGCTGACCACCTTTGGTTCGGATCCGGCGTGGTCCCCCGATGGCCAGCGAGTGGCGTTCGGCACCGAGGAGGTGATCAATCCCTATGGGGCGAGCAGCCTGGGACGGATCCTGATCGCCGACGTGGGGGGTGGGGAGCCGATTCCGCTGGTCGGGGACGACACGTTTCCCGTGTACCAGCCCGCCTGGTCGCCGTCGGGTGGGCGGCTTGCGTTCTGGGTGGTGCGCGGCGGCCGGCGTGACATCGCGACCGTGGCGGCCACCGGCGGCGAGCCGGTCCTGGTCACCGACGATATAGCGGTGAACTGGGCGCCCACGTGGGGGCCCGACGGGCGCCACCTCTACTTCGCCAGTGACCGGGGCGGGACGATGGGCCTCTGGCGGATCGGCGTGGACGAATCGACGGGTCGCGCACGAGGCGCCCCGGAGCCGGTGGCGGCGGGCGTGGATGTGGCGATGGATCTCCCGCAGCTCTCCCGGGATGGCAGCACGCTGATCTTCCGCTCCAGGCTCGAATCGGTCAATCCTGCCGCCATCTCCTTCGATCCGATCGCCGAACGCGTCGGCGCGGTGACGCTCCTGCAGCAGCGGTCCGGCATGCTGGTGCCGACCGACATCAGTCCTGACGGCACATGGCTGGCCCTGTACAACTCCTCTGAACGGCAGCAGGACATCTTTCTGATGCGCGCTGACGGCCGTGACCTGACCCGGCTCACCGATGATGTCGCGCGGGACTGGATCCCGCGATTCACGCCCGACGGGGCAGCGCTCACCTTCTATTCCAATCAGCTCGGTCCCTACGACGGGTGGGTGATTCAGCGGGATGGGAGCGGTCGCACGCGACTCACCGACTTCGGGGAGCTGGGGGTCAATTTCTCGGTGTTCGCCCCGGATGGGGAGCGCCTGCTGTTCTTGAGCGAGGCCACCAACATCGGGATGATTGGCACCCCGCCATGGCCGGTGACCCCGGAGAACGCGACCCAATTGACAGGATTGGATGTCGCGGGAGGACGGATGGTGCCCTCCCAGTGGTCGCCGGACGGGCGCTGGCTCACCGGCGTGGTGCAGCCCCCCTCCGGTGGTTTCCGTGGCAGTGCCATCTACGAGATGGCGGCCGGCCGTGCCCGGGCCCTGAGCAGCGATGGAATCAGCCTCGTGCTGGGATGGCTTCCCGGGTACCGGCGCGTGGTGTACTTCACAGAGTCCGGGGCGCTCGTGGTCCAGGACGTCGAAGCGCTCGAGCGGCGAGTCCTGAGTGCGGCCTTGCCCTACCCTCCGGATCGATACGGCAGCCTTGTCGCCGCGCCGGACGGCCGGACGCTGTACTACGGCGCCCGCCAGATCGAATCGAACATCTGGATGGTGCGGCGAGCCGCCGATGGGGGGACGCCATGACCGCGCCACTCGACCGACTCGCTGCCGCCTTGTCCGACCGCTACCGTCTCGAGCGCGAGCTTGGGGCTGGCGGCATGGCCACGGTGTACCTGGCCGAGGACCTCAAGCACAAGCGCCGCGTGGCAGTGAAGGTACTGAAGCCCGAACTCGCCGCCGTGCTCGGTGCCGAGCGGTTCGTGCAGGAGATCACCACCACGGCGGCGCTGCAGCATCCGCATATCCTCCCACTGTTCGACAGCGGCGAGGCGGACGGGTTCCTCTACTATGTCATGCCGTTCATTGACGGCGAGACCCTCCGTGCCAAGCTGGACCGTGAGACGCAGCTCGGCATTGAGGAGGCGGTCAGGATCACCGTCGCGGTGGCCGATGCCCTGGACTATGCCCACCGCCAGGGCGTGATCCACCGGGACATCAAGCCGGAGAACATCCTGCTCCATGAAGGCCGCCCCATGGTGGCGGATTTCGGGATCGCGTTGGCCGTGAGCGCCGCGGCCGGCGGCCGGATGACCGAAACAGGCCTGAGCTTGGGCACCCCGCACTACATGTCGCCCGAGCAGGCCACCGCCGAGAAGGAGATTTCGGCCCGCAGTGACGTGTACTCGCTGGCCAGCGTGCTGTACGAGATGCTGACCGGCAGCCCGCCGCACGTCGGCGCCTCGGCCCAGCAGATCATCATGAAGATCGTGACCGAGGAGGCGGCCCCGGTCACGAAGCTGCGCAAGGCGGTGCCCGGCCACGTGGCGGCGGCGGTGGCCCAGGCGCTGGAGAAGCTCCCGGCCGACCGGTGCGAGAGTGCCAAGGCGTTCGCGCAGGCGCTGCAGGACCCGTCGTTCCGCAACACCAGCGAAGCGTCGGTGAGCGCGCAGAGCCAACACTGGACCCGGGCCCGCGTCGCGGGGGTTGCGGCCGCAGTGCTGACCGCCCTGGTGGCCGGGGTTCTTGTGGGGCGGAGCGGCAGTACGCCGGCTCAACCCTCGGACTACCTGGTGTCGGAGATTCTCCCTCCCGAAGGCGAGGATCTGAGCGAGCGGCAGTCCTTCGGCGCCCTGTCACCCGACGGCCGTGCCCTCGCCTTCGTGCTGGTATCTGCCCAGGGCGAGCGGCGATTGTGGATCCGTCGACTCGAGGGCATCGTGGCCGAACTCCTCCCGGGCACGACGGGGGCCGAAAGCCCCTTCTGGTCGCCCGACGGTCAATCCATCGGGTTCTTCGCCGGTGGGTGGCTGATGCGCATCGACCTCGGCGCCTCGGCGCCGCGCCGGATCTGTGAGGTTTCCAGCGCGACCTCCGGGTCGTGGGGCGCGGACGACCTGATCGTGTTCGCCACTCACCGGGGGATCGAGCGGGTGGGGCCGAGCGGCTGCGAGGTGGCCCTTCCGCTGGACTCGGCGGCCCGGACGTATCGTTCACCCTCCCTCGTGGGGGATGGGCGCTCAATCCTCTTCACACGCCGCAGCGAGGACGACATGGACAACGGGGCGTTCGGCGCCTCGATCCTGCGGGGCGATTTGGAGACCGGAGAGACGACCGTGGTCGTTCCCGCTGCGCTCAGGCCCACGTTCGTTCCACCGAATCGGATCGTCTACGGTCGAAGGGTCCCGGACGGGTTCGCGCTTTTCGGGCAACGCGCGAGCCGGGACGGGTCGGGGGTGGAGGGGGAACCGGTCGCCCTCTCGGGAGCCGTACGGGACACCGATCTCGAACTGTCGTATTCTGCTTCGGCTTCGGGAGCGCTCATCTATCTTCCCACCCTGGGCAATCGCGAGAAGCTTCTGGTCGATCGCAGCGGTGAAGTCGTCGACACCGTGCGGCAACGGCGCACCTGGACCTTCTCGGCGGCTCGTGCGCATCGCTGGGTGGTGATGGCGGGGGCGTGGGCGCTGTGGCTCTATGATCTCGACCGCGGGGTCTCCACACCCTTGATCCAGGGCGAGGGGCAGACCTTCGTCGCGGACCCCGTCTGGGCGCCGGGCGACACGGCCCTGGCTTTCGGAGCATGTTCCTGGGCCTCCATGGAGGACGTGGCTCGCCCGACGCGCGTGCCGGTCGACGACTGTGTGCGCGTGACGGACTGGTCGCCGGATGGGCGCCATCTCGTGCTCGAGGTGGGAGCGGCCTCGTACGTAGCGTACGGTGCGGCGAGATCCCTGGTCGCCTTCGACCTCAAGGAGGGCGCCGCCGTGCCCCTCTTCGACGTCACCGGAGTGACCTCGGAAGCCACCGTCTCGCCTGATGGTGCCCTGATCGCGTACACATCGTGGGACACTGGCACCCCTGAGATCTACCTTCGCCCCTTTCTCGCCCAAGGTCGGGCCCAGCGACTGACCACGGGGGGAGCCCGCTCGCCCCGGTGGGGGGCCGATGCGCGGGAACTCTACTACCAGACGGCCGATGGACGGGTCATGGTGGTGCGGACAAACGTGGGCGCCGACCTCGCCAGCGCCGAGCCCCGGCAACTCTTCCGGGCTGAGGGCTACTCCCGAACCATGTTCTTCGACCGGGGCACCTCGTTCGACGTGACCCCCGATGGTCAGCGCTTCATCCTGCGGCTGCGGGAGACGGTGGGCCGGGCGGTGCTGGTGCAGAACTGGGCGGCGCGGCTCGAGGGCGCGGGAGCTGCGGCGGACAGACGCTGACATGGCCCGATGACTCGGCTGTCCGGCGCCCTCTCCGACCGCGACCGCCTCGAGCACCAGCCGACCACCTGCCCAATTGACTGGTCATTTTAATAAGACTATGTTAGTCATATGATAAAGACCGCATCGATCTCCGAACTCAAGGCCCGGCTCAGCGCCTATCTGGATGTTGTCCGGCAAGGCGATGAGGTCCTGGTAACCGACCGGGGCCGGCTGATCGCCCGGCTGACCCCCGTGCAGGAGAGTGACTCCGAGGGCAGCCGGCGGGAGCAGTTGCTGCGCAGCGGCCAGCTCCGGGCACCCTCCGCTCCCCTCCCAGCCGACTTCTTCGATCGGGCGCCACCGCTCGATCCCGAAGGCCGCTCCTTGGCAGTGTTGCTCGAGGAACGCGGCGAGGGGTTGTGAGGTTCTGGGATTCCTCCGCGCTGGTCCCGCTCTGCCTCCGGCAACCACGCACCGAGGCGGCCCGGGTGCTGTCCGCAGACGACGCCGAGATGGCCGTCTGGTGGGGCTCCGTCATTGAGTGCAGCTCCGCGATTGCCCGGCTCCATCGCGAGGGACTGCTCAGCGCGCGAGACGAGCAGGCCGCCCGCGACCTGCTCGACCTGCTCCGCCGGAGCTGGTACGAGGTCCAGCCGGGCGATGCAGTCCGCGAACAGGCGCTCCGACTCCTCAGGTTGCATCCGCTGCGTGCCGCGGATGCGCTGCAACTGGCCGCCGCCCTGGAATGGTCGGGTACTCCTGCACGCGGGGGGTTCGTGACGTTCGATGCGCGATTGCATGAGGCGGCCCGGCGGGAAGGGTTCCGGACGCTCGGAATCGGAATGGAACCATGAGCATCGACCGCCTCGCTTCAGCACTTGCCGACCGCTACACCCTCCAGCGCGAGCTCGGCCAGGGCGGCATGGCCACGGTGTATCTGGCCGAGGACCTCAAGCACACGCGCCAGGTCGCCATCAAGGTCCTTCGGCCGGAGCTCGCCGCGGTGATCGGGGCCGAGCGGTTCCTGGCCGAGATCCGGACCACCGCCAACTTGCAGCATCCGCATATCCTGCCGCTGCACGACTCGGGGGAGGCGGACTCCTTCCTGTTCTACGTGATGCCCTTCATCGAGGGCGAGACGGTGCGCGACCGGCTCTCCCGCGAGAAGCAACTCCCCATCGTAGATGCGGTTCGGATCGCCACGGAGGTGGCTGCCGCGCTCGACTACGCCCACCGGCGCGGGGTGATCCACCGCGACATCAAGCCCGAGAACATCCTGCTCCACGACGGCAGCGCGTTGGTCGCCGACTTCGGCATCGCCCTGGCCGCCAGCCGCGCCGGCGAGACCCGGATGACCGAGACCGGGATGAGCCTCGGCACTCCGCACTATATGAGCCCCGAGCAGGCGATGGGAGAGCGGGAGATCACCGCCCGGAGCGACGTCTACGCCCTCGGCGCGGTGACCTACGAGATGCTGCTGGGCGAACCGCCGTTCTCTGGCCCCACCGCACAGGCCATCGTCTCCAAGGTGCTGACCGAGAAGCCACCGCCAATGGTGGCGCGCCGCGATCGGATCCCGCCCCAGGTCGAAGACGCGGTGCTCACCGCCCTCGAAAAGCTGCCGGCCGACCGATGGGGAAGTGCAAAGGAGTTTGCCGAGGCGTTGGCCGGCCATGGCGGCACGACCGCGAGGCGGGACGTCACGGTTGCGGGGAGGGCGGCCCCAGGAACCCGCGTGCTGCCGGGCCGCCCGGCCGCATGGATCGCCGCGCTCCTGCTGACCGCGGGCCTGGCTGCCTGGGGGTGGCTCCGGCCGGCGCCTGCACCGCTCTTCAGCGAGCGGGGCCGGGCCCAGATCACCTTCAACGGCCGCAGCGAGCAGCCAGCCATCTCGCCGGACGGCCGCTTTGTGGCGTACCTCGACCGACAGTGCGAGCGCGGCGACTGGAACCCCTGTACCTTTGCCCTCCTGGTCCAGGAGGAAGGTGGGGCGCGGCCCGTCGCCGTCCTCAGCGAGGCGCCGTTCCTCGACGCGCCACGCTGGACCCACGATGGGAACGCGCTCGTGGTGGGTGGAGCGCTGGATTCCCTGCGCAGCGGCGTGTTTGTGGTGCCGCGCCTCGGCGGTGTGCCTCGCCAGGTTGGCCCCCTTGGAGTCTTCGACACCCATCCGACCGGCGACTCGGTGGTCGTGATCTCGCGCGGGGAGGGGAGTGCCTCCCCCCCGCAGGGCATGATCATCGCCTTGGGCACCGGGGAGACCGTTGCCACCTTTACGCCGGCGGCCGGGGACTATGCCGGCGTGGCGTGGGCCCCCGACGGCCGCCACCTCGCCGTGACCACGCTGTACGCCAAGGTGAGCATCCTCCGGCGGGACGGGGCCCTCGTGGACTCCATGGCGGGACCGTTCCGTGCCTCGGTGCGGTGGACGCCCTCGGGCGATGCCGTGGTGGTTTTCCGGGCGCTGCCGGTCAAGGAAGATGACCTGGACCGCATTCCGGTTGACCGGGATGGGCGGTTCAGCGGCAGCCCGACGGTGGTGCTCAGCAAGGTGCCTGCTCTCCTCCGCGGCGAGTTCGACCTGGCGCGGCAAAGCGGACGGCTTGCCTTCTCCACCGGCAGCGCCACCTTCGACCTCTGGACCTTTGAGCTCGATGGGAGCGACGCTCTCGGCACGCGCCGGACCTCGGGAACCACCTGGTACGACGTCCCCGTCATTTCACCCGATGGGCTGCGGCTCTATTACATTCGCGGCGACGCCGTCGGCGACAACCTCTACGCCCTGACCCTGCCTGATGCGGAGGAAGCCCTCACCGCTGATCCCTATCCGGGCTTCATTTCCGCCGCCCTGTCCACGCGCGGCGACCGGCTGGCGTTCGGCCACTTTACCCCAGGCTCACTCCGGATCAGCCTGCTGACGATTGCCACTCGTCGTATCGTGCGACAGAACTGGCCGTCGGAAGCCGAGCCCCTGCCCTTCGGAGACCAGGGCGTCATCTACATCCCGCGGGACGGATCGCGGATCGAGATCCTCGACTCCCTGGGCGCCTCGCCGAGGGCGCTGGAGGCGCCCTCGGGGACCACCCTCTTCGAGCTGGTGCTGAGTCCCGATGAATCGGAGGCGGCGGTCTGGATGGCCGGCCCGGATGGCCTCGGGCTCGGCGTGACCCCGCTGGCGGCGGCGGACTTCCGCGTCGTGTATCGCCTCCCCCCCGGAGCGGTCCCTTCCACCCTGAGCTGGACGCGAGGGGGCAGAATCCACTATGCCCAGTGGGACTTGGGCGAACCAGCGCTGATACTCCGCCAGATCGGGGCTACCGGGGGGTCACCCACCACAATGGCCGGTTCCCTGCCTCGCGCCTGCAACACCCGGTACGTCCGGATCGCCATCGCCGCCCCGCGTGGGGTCTGCTTTGCAGTGGACAACCGCAGCGACATCTGGCAGGTGGACCTCCTGGGGCTGGCCCGATGACCACACCCATCGATCACTTCTCCACCGCCCCTTCGGCGTTGCATTCTTTGGAGTCCCGGCCATGAGTCTTGAACACCTCAGGGCAAGCCTGGCCGACCGCTACCAGATCCTCCGCGAACTCGGCGCCGGTGGCATGGCCACCGTGTACCTGGCCGAGGACGGAAAGCACCACCGCCAGGTGGCGCTCAAGGTGCTGCGGCCGGAGCTCGCCGCCGTCATCGGCGCCGAGCGGTTCCTCAAGGAAATCGAGACCACCGCCAACCTGCAACATCCGCACATCCTGCCGCTGTTCGACTCGGGCACGGTGGACGGCACGGTGTTCTATGTGATGCCGTTCGTCGAGGGGGAGTCGCTACGGGATCGGATCACCCGCGAGCGACAACTCCCCGTGACGGAGGCGGTGCGGATCGCGCGGGAGGTGGCCAGCGCGCTGGACTACGCCCACCGCAAGGGGATCGTCCACCGCGACATCAAGCCGGAGAACATCCTGCTCCACGACGACCAGGCGCTGGTGGCCGACTTCGGCATCGCATTGGCCGCCAGCACCACGGGCGGCTCCCGGATGACCGAGACCGGCATGAGCCTCGGCACCCCGCACTACATGAGCCCCGAGCAGGCGATGGGCGAGCGGACGCTCGACGCCCGCACCGATGTCTACGCGCTCGGGTGCGTCCTCTACGAAATGCTGAGCGGCGAGCCGCCGTTCAACGGCCCCACGGCGCAGGCCATCGTCGCGCGGGTGATGACCGACAAACCCCGGCCGCTCACTGAATCCCGGCCCACGGTGCCGGCGCACGTCGAGGCAGCGGTGACCACCGCGC
>JBHEPH010000075.1:0-12238 GCA_046260395.1 Gemmatimonadales bacterium | reverse complement strand
CTGTCCAGCCGCTCCGACTACACCGGCGTGGCCGACTATTTCGTGGAGTACGTCCGCCAGATCCTCCAAGCGCGCTTTGGCATGGAGCTCTACCGGGCGGGCTACCGCGTCTACACCACCCTCGACCTCGACATCCAGCAGGCCGCGGAGCGCGCCCTCGAGCAGCAGCTCCAGTTCATCGAGACCGGCGGCCTTGGCCGGTTCCCGCACGAGACCTATGCCGCCTCCATGGAGGGCCGTTCCGGCGGCGACGGCACCAGCACCCCCTATCTCCAGGGCGCCGTGGTGACCATGGAGGCGCGCACCGGGGCCATCCTGGCCATGGTCGGCGGTCGTGACTTCGAGGATTCCAAGTTCAACCGCGCCACCCAGGCCAATCGGCAGGCCGGCTCCACCTTCAAGCCGTTCGTCTACTCCGCGGCCCTCCGCGCCGGCATCACGCTCTCCCGCATCGTGGATGATTCACCGCTCTCCGTCTCGATTCCCGACCAGCCCCCGTGGGAGCCGAAGAACTTTGACGGCCGCTTCCAGGGCCTGATGTCCATCCGCGAGGCGCTGTACCGGTCCCAGAACGTCCCGGCGGCGCGGATCGGCCTGGAGATCGGGGCCGAGGCGATCATCGGCGAGGCCGCGGCCTTTGGCTTTTCCACCCGGATCCCGCGGGTGCCCTCCATTTCCCTGGGCGCGGCCGAGGTGATTCCGCTGGAGATGGTGGCTGCCTATTCCGCCTTCGCCAACCTGGGAACGCGCGTGGCCCCGAACCCGATTGATCGGGTGGAGGATCGCGACGGTAACATCATCTGGCAGCCCCGTGCGGAGCGGGTGAATGTGATGGATCCGGCCCACGCCTGGCTGATGCTCGATGCCATGCGCGATGTGGTGCGCCGCCCGGGCGGCACGGCCCACGGGGCCATCATGGTGCGGGGCGGATTCACCATCCCGGCGGCCGGCAAGACCGGCACCACCAACGACTATCACGACGTCTGGTACCTCGGCTTTACCCAGGACATCGTCACCGGAGTCTGGATGGGTTTCGACCAGCCCCGGCGCATCAAGGACAATGCCCAGGGCGGCCTGATGTCGGCGCCCGTTTGGGCCACCATGATGCGCGAGGTGTACGAGCGTCGGCGCACCCCGGCCGCGTGGACGATTCCGGAGGGGGTCGTCGGCGTTGAGATCGACCGGGCCACCGGATTCCTGGCGGCGCCCACCTGTCCCAGCCAGAACCGCGTGCTGGAATGGTACCTCCCCGGCACCGAGCCGTTCCTGCGCTGTCCGCTGCACAGTCGTGACCCCTTCCCCTAACCGAGTCCGCGCCAGCTGGGTCGTGCCGATGGCCGGCCCGCCGATCCATGACGGCGCGGTGCTCATCGGCGGTGACGGCAGGATCGTCGCGGTCGGGCCTGATGCGGCCGTGCCGCGGCCCGAAGGAGTGCCCGAGACGCACCTCGAGCGGGCCGCCCTCGTCCCCGGGCTGATCAACACCCACACGCACCTTGAACTCACCGGCTTCGATGGCCAGGTGGAGGACGACGCCTTCGCGGACTGGATCACCCGGCTGCGCGGGCTCAAGGCCGCGCGCACGCCGGATCAGTTCCTCGAGGCCGCACGGCAGGGCGTGCGCGACTGCTGGGCCGCCGGAGTCACCACCGTGGCAGACACTGGCGATACCGGCGCGGTGATCCAGGCCCTCAGTGAGCTGGGCGGCAGCGGCGTCTGCTACCAGGAGGTCTTCGGTCCGCACCCGGACCAGCGGGAGGCCGGCATGGTGTTCCTTCGGCAGCGAGTCGCGGAGCTGATGCCACTCACGACGCCGCGGCTCCGGCTCGGCGTCTCCCCGCACGCCCCCTACAGTGTCAGCGGTCCGCTCTACGCCGCGGTGGCGGGGTTCGCCGCCGCGGAGGGCCTCCCGATCGCAGTGCACCTGGCCGAGTCGCAGGCGGAGTCGGATCTGGTCATCCGCGGTGAGGGGCCATTTGCGGCGCTCTGGCGGCGGCGGGAGATTCCCGTTCCCGCCCACCACCCGTCCGATCGCCCTGACGACGCGCGCACCCGATCACCGGTTACCTGGCTGGATCATCACGGTGTGCTCGGTCCCCGCACACTCGCCATCCACGTGATCCGGGTGGACGCCGCCGACCTGGAAATCCTGGTCCGTCGTGGGGTGGCCGTGGCCCACTGCCCGCTCTCCAACCGCCGCCACGGTCACGGTGATGCACCGCTTGCGGCCCTGCTCCAGGCCGGGGTGCCGGTGGGCGTTGGCACCGATTCGGTGGCCAGTGTCGCTCGCCTGGACCTGATGGCCGAGACGCGCGCGGCGAGGATCCTGGGGGCGCTGGACGCCGAGTCGGCGCTGGCCTTGTGCACCCGGGATGCGGCGGCGGCGATCGGGATGGCGGGGGAGGTGGGCCAGCTGGTGCGTGGGGCCTGGGGGGATGTGGCGGCCCTCGCGCTGCGGGATGACGCCCCCTCCGATCTCTACGAGGCGGTCCTGGGCGCAGGGGCGGGTGACACGCTCGTGACCTGGCTGGCCGGGCGGGAGGTCTTCCGCCGCAGCGGGCCTCGGCATTAGCTTCCCAGGCGACCCGCTTCCCGATGGAGCCGATCGTGCGGTGCCTTGCCCTCAACGCCAGTTACGAACCCCTGACGATGGTGCCGCTCCGGCGGGCACTGCGGCTCGTCATTGAGGGGAAGGCGGAGATCGTCGAGGCCGACCGCGCCGAGCAAATACGAAGTGCCAGGCTCACGCTGTCCAAGCCTGCCGTCATTCGTCTCGTCCGCTTCGTGCACGTCCCCCGCCGTTTCCGCCGCCAGGTCACCAACACCTTCCTCTTCGCCCGCGACGACTACCGGTGCCAGTTCTGTCACCGGCACCAGTACGAGCTGCGCCCGCGGGAGTGCCTGACGCGTGATCACCTGATCCCCGTCAGCCGCGGCGGCCTGAACGAGTGGAACAACGTCGTCACCGCGTGCAGTGCCTGCAACACCCGCAAGGGCAACCACCTCCCCGACGAGTGCGGGATGCACCCGATGCACCCGCCCACCGAGCCGCACTTCGTGCACCTGGCGTGGGCGGTGCGGCGGCTCACCGCCACGCAGCAGAAGTACATCCGGATTTTCTATGGGGATGAGGCGCTCAGGGCGCTGGGGGGCGGGAACAGCCGGACCGCCGCGTCCTGATACCGACGCCTCATGGTAAGCGGGAACAGCGGAGGTTCCCCGTGAGGCAGAGCTCCGATGCTGGGTAAGCGGGACCTGCCACGGCCCCCGGTGGGGAACCTTCAACGCTGGGTAAGCGGGACCTGCCCTCGAGTGCGGTTCCCGCTCACCAAGCGACTATCTCATCCTGATTGGGAACCCCGGCTGTTCCCGCTCACCGAGCACGGAGCTCTGCCTCACGGGGAACTCCGGCTGGTCCCATCTATCGTACGACCACCCGTCCGCTCCGCGCCTCCAGCGTCTGCACCGGCAGCCCGCCCGTCATCCGGAGCAGGAAGCGCATCAGTCCCACCCGGCCCTCGTCCCGGCGCTCGGGCTCGGCGGCGGCACGGCCCTGGACGAACCGTTCCAGTTCGTCGATGTCCGCCTCCGAGAGGGTCGTGATCATCACCTTGGCCACGTAGTAGTAGGTGCCGGTGGTGGAGGGACGCACGATCAGCTTGTAGCCGCCGGCCAGGTACTGCTGCAGCGCCTCCCACGAGGCCAGCACCTGTTCCCGCGCGCCGCCGGCCTGCCGCTGGGTCACCGTGTAGTGGTCAAAGAGCGCCTCGTGCCGGATCAGCACCTCGAACGCCAGCGCCCGTTCGAACTGGTCGATCCAGCCATCGCGTGAGCGCCAGATCTCCAGCTCGAACTGCAACCGGAGCGGCAGCGAGGTGCGCAGCGCATTGCCCCACCGGCCGTCGTTGAGGAGGTCGGTCAGCTTGATCGTCGGCAGCCTGAGAATCCGGCCATCCACCAGCGTGTCGGCGCTCAGGCTGATCTCCAACCCCACGCGCTGCGCACTCCCCGCCTGGGGAGTGAGCGCCACGACGGCGGCCAGGAGCAGCAGGCGCCAGGCGGTCCGCATCAGAAGCGCCGCTGGAAGCGCAGGGTGAAGCGGACCGGCTCGCGGTCCACGAGGGAGCGGGCCACGTAGATCCCGATGCCACCGGCATCGAGCCCCACGCCCGCATCGGTGGCCCACTCGCGCAGCACGGGAATCCGGTTCACCGGCACCTTCCCCGGGCCGTCACCGGCGAGCCAGGCGGTGCCGGTGTTGACGAACACCACCAAGTCGGCGCGCTCGAACCCGACGAAACGGTCGATCTCGTTGACCTCGCTGCGCCCCAGCCGATACAGCAGGTTCAGGTTCACGCGCCGCCGGGCCTCGGCGTGCACCGACACCGCCCGGTCGCAGAGCGCGGGCCGCGAGGGATCCGCCAGCCCCTCGGGGTTGCAGTTGCGGGCCCGGAACCCGTAGCCGGGCAGCAGGTCACCGCCACCGATCGAGACCCGGCGCTGGATCGGCAACGGGTCGCCGTACAGCCAGCCGCCGCCCTGGATCCGCAGGTTGAGGCGGGTGTCGGGGTCAATGCGGGCGTAGCGGCGCGCGTCCACCCAGACCCGGCCGAAGCGGTAGCGATCCTCGGTGGGGAGCGGGTCACGGACCGCGCGCGGCAGGTTGACGGCAGCAACATCGCTGCTGCTGCCGTGCTCCCACTCGCCGGCCACCAGCCACCCGGAGGTGGGCGCCGCGGGGTTGTTCCGGGTGTCGAGGCCCAGCCGCACGCGCGCCGTGGTGTAGGTGCCGTCATCAATGAGCGGATTGGGCCGCCAGGTGTCGTTGGTGCGGAAGATGGAGAGCGGATCCGTGGCCAGGACCGACTGCTCCTGCTCGTGGCGGATGCCACCGAACACCGTCAATCCACGCAACGGCTCGGCCTCGACATAGAGCTCCGGGCCCTTCGCCTGGTACCAGTCCCGCGTGTCCTGGCGCAACAGGAACGCCAGCCAGCCGGCCTCGCCGTTCGACCAGGGCTGGGTCTCGATCGGTACCACATCGTGACGGAGCCTGGCGCCGACGACGGCGCGAGCCGGCAGGCCGTAGATCAGCTCCACCCGCCCGTCAAATCCCACCCGCGGGCGGATCCCGCTCGGGTCCGTCGTGGTGCGGCCGATCGCCCGCGCATCAACGCGAAGGTCCAGCGTCGGGGTCAGCTGGTAGCCCAGCGACGGGCCCGCAACGATCGGCAGCCCCTCGACCCGGTTGTAGCCGCGGCCCGTGCCCAGGAAGAAGGTGGCGCTGGCGCCACCGGCGTAGAGGCTCCGGGAGACGGAGCCCAGCTCGCTGATGGGCCGGCGGTTCTCCTGCAATGCCAGGCGGCCCGAGGTGGTGCGATACACCGGGGCCGGCTCGGTCCAGGTGGACTGGCTGCCGTTGATGGCGCCACCCTGGTCCACCCGGACCCGGCCGCCGGTGATGATCACGTCACCGTCAATCGTGCCGGTCGGGCCGACCAGCAGGTCGCCGTTGATGACATGCACCGGCCCCACCAGCCGTCCGTGCACCGCCAGCAGGCCGCGGTAGAGCACCACCTGGCCACCCAACGCGCTGCCCCGCGGCAGGGTAAAGCCGCCGACGAAGCGGATGGAGTTGCTGTCGTTGAAGACGGTGATCAGCCGGGCCACCATCTCGGGCGGGGGTGGCGCCACGCGCAGCGAGTCGGCGATCGGGGCGTCGAGATCAATGATGATCGGCGGCTCCTGCGCCTGCCCCGGGGCGATAATTCCCAGGCCGAGGACCAGGAGGACTGCCGCACACCGCAGCCACCGTCCGCCCACCCGCCCGTCCGCCTGCCCGCCTGTCCGCCCGCCTGTCCGCCTCACAGCCCCAACCTCTTCATCCGCCGGTACAGGTTGGCGCGGTCGGTCTGCAGCGCCCGGGCGGCTTCCGCCACGTTGCCCTCGGCGCGCTGGATCGCCTGGCGGATCAGCAGCCGCTCGTAGTCGTCCAGCGCATTGGTCAGCGAGCGGCCGCCCAGGTCCAGCGCGGGGTACTCGCCGGTGGTGGGAGCGGCATCGCCGCCGCCCTCCGTGCGCGGCGCGGAGAGCCGCGGCAGCACGCGCCGCACCACGGCGGCATCGATCTCCTCGCCCCCCACGATCATCATCCGCTCGACGATGTTGGCCAGCTCGCGCACATTGCCCGGCCAGTCGTACGACGCCATCAGCGCCACGGCGTCCGGGGTGAAGACCGGCGGGGTGCGCGGGTTGATGCGGGCGGCCAGGTGGCGCACCAGGGGCGGCAGGTCGTCGAGCCGGGCCCGCAGCGGCGGCAACTCGATCGGGAAGACATTGAGGCGGAAGTAGAGATCTTCGCGGAAGGTGCCGGCGGCCACCGCCTCCTCCAGCGGCTGGTTGGTGGCGGCCAGCACCCGCACGTCCACCCGGCGACTCTTCTCCGCGCCGAGCCGCTGGATCTCGCCCGATTCGAGGGCGCGGAGCAGCTTGGCCTGGGCCTCCTGGGAGAGGTCACCCACCTCGTCCAGGAAGAGGGTGCCGCCGTCCGCCAGCTCGAAGCGCCCCAGCCGCCGCTCGGTGGCGCCGGTGAAGGCGCCGCGCTCGTGGCCGAACATCTCCGACTCGAGCAGGTCGCGGGGGATCGCCGCACAGTTGACCGAGATGAACGCCCGGCTGGCGCGGGAGCCGGCCTTGTGGATGGCGTGGGCCACCAGCTCCTTGCCGCTCCCCGATTCCCCCAGGATCAGCACCCGGGCCTCGGTGCCTGCCACCTGCGCAATGCGTTCACGCACCGCGTTCATCCCCTTGGAGAACCCGACCATCTCCACCTCGCCGCCACCCAGCTGGGTGCGCAGTACCAGGTTCTCGGCGCGGGTGCGGGTCAGTTCCAGGGCGCTCTTCAGGGTGACGAGGACCACCTCGGGGCTCAATGGCTTTTCCAGGAACTGGAACGCGCCAAGCTTCACCGCGCGCACGGCGTCGGTGAGCTGGGCCTTGCCGCTCATCATGATGACGGGGATCCCGCCATCACGCTCGCGGATCTTGGCAAGGGTTTCGATGCCGTCGGGGCCCGTGGGCATCATCAGGTCCAGGAAGAGCGCGTCGGGGCGGAGATCGTCGAGCGCCAGGAGCGCGGCGTTGCCGTTGGCGGCATCCGCCACCTCGTACCCTTCGGCGCGCAACAGGGCACCCAGCATCCGCCGGATGTTGGCCTCGTCGTCGACGATCAATACGCGTGATGGCATGCGCCATAGCCTCCCTGAAACCGTGTCGTGTCCACCCGTAGGGGCGGACCGTGGTCCGCCCTGATGTATCGCAAGGGCGGACCACGGTCCGCCCCTACGAAACTATCCTGCCCGTGCCACCGGAACCTTCACCACGAACGTCGCCCCGCCGCCTTCGGTGTCACCCACAGTGATGGTGCCACCGTGGAGGTCCACCGCCTGCTTCACCAGCGCCAGGCCCAGCCCGGTGCCGTCGTCCTTCTGGGTAAAGTACGGCTCGAAGATCCGCGGCTGGAGCTCGGCGGGAATCCCCGGGCCGTGGTCGGCCAGGGTCACGACGATCCACCCGGGCTCGCTTTGCACGGAGACGTCCAGGTGGCCGGTACCCTCGCACGCCTCGACCGCGTTGCGGATCAGGTTGGCAAAGGCGCGGCGCAGCGGGTCGTAGTGCCCCAGGATGTGGGGAACCTGATCCGCCGACGTCAGCCGGTAGGTCACGCCCTCCGGCAGGGAGGTGCGGAGCAGGTCGTCCAGCAGCTCGCCGAGGTCCAGGTCTGCGGCCGGGCCCTGGGGGAGGCGGCCAAGCTGGGCGAACTCCCGGGCCAGCGCCTCCAGGCGGCCGGACTCAGCCCGGAGGACTTCCAGCGCCTCCTGCTGGTCTGGGGTGGCGGTGCGGGAGAGCTGGCTGACGGCGAAACGGACGGGGGTCAACGGGTTCTTCATCTCATGGGCCACCCGGCGCGCCACCTCGCGGAAGGCGCGGAGCCGTTCGGCCTCCAGTTCGGCGGCCCGGCCGGCCTGCAGCTCGCGGGCGGTGTCCTGGAGGGCGGTGCGCAGTGAGGCAAACTCGGGGGCGCCGCCCTGGGGTGGGTCGGTGGGCAGCGGCTCGCCGCGGCGGATCAGCACCGTCCAGCCCACCAGTTCGTCGATCGGGTGGCTGAGCTGGCGGGCCAGGGTGCGGGCCACCAGGACGGAGGCCCAGATCAGCAGGACGCCCAGGAGGAAGACCCCGACGGTCAGGGCCAGGGCACGGGCCTCGCTGTAGGGGACGGCGCTGCGGGCCAGGGAGAGGGAGCGGTTGAGCTGCTGGAAGTGGGTGGTGAGGGCTTCACGCTCCACCGGTTCCAGCCGGGTGGTGTCCATTTCGGCCATGACGGTCCGGCCGGTAATGCCGAGATCTTCCATCTGGGCGCGGCCGGCCACGGCGGTGCTGCGGCGCAGGGTTTCGACCAGGCCGAGGATCCCCAGGGTGGTGGGGGCGGCGCCGAGGATGACCAGGGCGAGGAGGATCCGGTTGCGGAAGGATATGGACGGCATGCGGATCTTAAGTTATAGTAATGGCTCCCGTTCCGCCCGGTGTGCAGGAATGCGGCACCCGTAGTGTTGCGGTGTTGCTACGGTGCAGCAGGGGCGGGGTCAGGAAGATTTACAATAGTGTTATTTGACAAGGACTTAGGGTGCCGGACTGACTGGTTTTTATCTAGCACGGTTCCTGCACATTGGTTCGGTGAGCCCACCATACACCCGGGAGAAATACCGCCGGATGAGTGATGACAGGATTGTGGTGGGGCAGGGGAGCGAGCGGGCACCTAGTCGGCTGATCGTGGAAAGCCCGGCGGTGTGGAAGATGATCGCCCCGGTTGGGGTGGCCTTCCTGCTGGTTGGACTGACCGACATCGCGCTCTCCTGGTACCCGATGCGGTTCGGGACGCCGGAGTGGGAGTTCGGGACGATCGGGACGACGCTGAACAACCTGCCGCTGCCGACGTTGGGATTGTTGATTTTGGCGGGTTGGGCGGCGGTAACGGAAAGAAGGACCCCCGTGAAGGTGTTCGGGGTACTGATGATGGTGGTTGGCGTGGTGTTGGCAGGGTTGGTGGTGATCTACCTGCTGACGGTTCCCCCCGCTTGGAACGCGGCCAATTCGCTGGATAATGCTTCGGCGATGATGGTGGCAAAGAAGGGCATTGCAAAATCGTTGGTCCAGGCAGTGGTGTACCCTGCGGTTTACCTCTGGGCTGGTTACAGGGCTATGCGATTGACTACCTAGCAGGCACCCTGCGGTTGGCAAGTGCAGGGAATCGAGTTGGTGGATAAATCTTTACAATTCAGGAGAGGTACCATGTCCAAAATTCTCAAGTTGTTCAGTGTCGCGGCATTGGTGGGGCTGAGTGCCCCGTCCCAAGCATCCGCGGCGGTCACCGAGGTGTTCAACTGGTCGGGCTGCGGCGGGCAGAACTTTGCTTCCTGCGCCACCGTCATTGCGAACTATGATGACGTGTCAAAAGTGCTTTCCTTCACCGTCGAGAACACCAACACGACGGTTGGCTGGCCGGGCAGGTTCACTGAGGTTGGCTTCGCCGGGATGGGGACGCCGACAGGAAGCACCACTACGGCTGGGTGGACTTATTCTGCGAATGTCAATGAGCTCAGTGGGCCGAGTGGACTCACCTTTTGGGGCTTTAGCAGTAATGCTCCTCCGGGAATCCCAGCTGGAAGCACGCTGGCGTTCGCCGTCACCTTCGGGTCCAATCCGAATTTCTCGAATATCACGTTCGGGCTCCGTGAGCAGGGGCTGGATGATTGGGACTTCGGCGCCGATTGCGAAGGCTCGAACCGGCTCCACGTGAACAAGACCGGCACAACCTATACCGAGACTCTTACTCGCGAAGGCGATGAAGAGTGCTACTTCCCGGACGACACCCCGACCGACGTCGTCCCCGAGCCGGCCACGATGGTGCTCCTGGCAACCGGCCTGATCGGCTTGGCGGGCGCCCAGATTCGCCGCCGGAAGACCACCAAGGTCTGATTGACCCGCAGGACCCTCTCCTGAATGCGAAGCCCCGGCAGATGCCGGGGCTTTGTGTTTGTGGGGGTGCTGAGTGGTGGGCGCGCCTTGGGCGCGCCCGTCACAACGGGTCCCATATTTGTTTGGGGGAGCCTGGATGAGTTATACTAATGGTATGAAAACAGCAATTTCCCTCCCCGATTCCCTGTTCGAGGCCGCCGAGCGGCAGGCCCGACGGACCGGGAAATCCCGCAGCCAGCTCTACGCCGACGCCCTGGCGGAGTACCTGCTGCACCATGCGCCGGAGGAAGTGACGGCCGCCATGAACCAGGTGATGGAGCGCCTCGGGAGCCCCGCTCCTGACCCATTCCTCACCGCGGCCGCTCGCCGGACCTTGGAGCGATCGGAATGGTAGAGCTTGCCCAAGGCGAAGTCTGGTGGGCGGATCTCGGGGCACCCGCGGGCTCGGCGCCCGGGTTTCGCCGCCCGGTGGTCATCGTCCAGGGTGACGCCCTGAACCGCAGCCAGATCGCCACCGTGGTCTGCGTACCCCTGACCAGCAACCTGAAGTGGGCGGGAGCACCCGGCAATACTGAGCTGACGAATCGGGACACGGGACTGCCCAAACCCAGCGTCGCCAACGTCAGCCAGATCGTGTCGCTCGATCGCCACACCCTGACCGAACGCGCCGGCCGACTCCGCCCCAAGCTCTTGGCCCAGATCCTGGCAGGGATCGATATCGTGCTGGGGCGTTGACCGGGCGGCGCGCGGCGTAGGGTAGGCGACGCTCGCGCGGGGATTTTTGGGAATCCCATGGCTTTCGCCATGGGCTCGGCCTGCGAGGTTATTGGGAATCCTGAGGCTCTCGCCTCAGGCTCGGCCGAAGAGGTGGCTTCCGCCACCGGCTGCACTAGATGAGTTGGTCGCGAAAGCGACCTCACAACGCCGAGCCCGTGGCGGTAGGGGCGTGCCTCGGGCACGCCCGCCACCTCGCCACCCGCCAATCTTGACGCACCAGCACGATACTGGTAGGTTCCATTACGGTACCACTATGGAGCCATATATGCCGACGCTGACCATCAAGGGTCTGCCAGACCCGATCTACGAACGCCTCAAGGCGCAGGCCTCCGCCCACCGGCGCAGCCTGAACAGTGAAATCATCATCTCCCTGGAACGAGCCGTCGGTGCGGCGCGATTCGAGCCAAGCCAATGGCTCGCGGAGGCGCGGGCGTTCCGCGAAAGCCTGGCGATCGAGCCCCTGACCGATCGGGAACTGCGGGAGGCCCGCCGGGCGGGACGCGCGTGATCGTCGCCGACGTGAACCTCATCGCCTACCTGTTGCTCGGAGGGCCGAACCAGGACCTCGCGCAGCGGGTGCTCGAACGAGATTCCACATGGGGCGCGCCGCTCCTCTGGCGAAGCGAATTCCGTAGCGTGCTCGCGGCCTTCATGCGCCAACGCGACCTCACGCTCGGCGATGCGCGGCGGGCACATGACCTGGCGGAGCAGTTGCTCGCCGGCCGGGAATTCACGGTACCTGGTGCGCGTGTCCTTGAAATGGTCGCCGCCTCAGACTGCTCCGCGTACGATTGCGAGTATGTCGCGCTCGCCGAGGAGTTGGCCGCGCCGTTGGTCACGGCGGATCGTCAGCTGCTGCGCGCATTCCCCGAACGGGCCATCAGCCCGAAGGATTTCGTGGCCGGGGCGGCATAGCGCGCTGCGAGCAGCGATTCATGGATCCTGAGGCTCTCGCCTCAGGCTCGGCATTATGAGGTGGCTCTCGCCACCGGGTGCCCTGGATGAGTTGGTCGCGAAAGCGACCTCCCAACGCCGAGCCCGTGGCGAGAGCCACGGGATAACTACGATCCCCTTCTAGGCCGCCCGGTGGCGCCAGCCACCTCTTTACGCCGAGCCCGTGGCGAGAGCCACGGGATAATCCCCCTCTTCTTGCCGAGCCCGTGGCGGTAGGGGCCCGCCACCACGGGATAATCCCTCCCTATACATACTACCACCCCCTCCAATCCACCCCCTCCACACTCCCCTCACGCTCCCTGCAAATCATCCTGCAATAACTGACCAAATACCAAACAATGGAGAAATCATAAAGCACTCGTTACCGTTCGTTATCTCGTTCTATTATAATGTGTTACGCGCTTACACCTGCGGCCAGTTTGCTGCTGGTCCTTGTATTGCAATTATACGCACCCGAGAACCTCAGCTGCTC
>JBHEPH010000074.1:0-12373 GCA_046260395.1 Gemmatimonadales bacterium | reverse complement strand
CGCGAAAACACTTTGCGGTGGTGCACGGCGCCATCGGCGTCCAGCGCAATCCGTTCCCCGGCCAGGAGTTCGACCTGGGGCTGGGGCTCGGCCCGCGTGCCGCGCGGGCGCATGCCTTCTCGGGCGACCGGGCCTTCTTCACCACGGCGGAGTATCGCTACTCGGTGGCCGACGAGGTCCTACGCCTCACCGGGCTCGGGGTCGCCGCCTTCGTGGACTATGGCGGAGCGTGGTACGCCGGCTCCCCGCGCCGCACCGGTGTCCATGCCGGGATCGGGCTCCGGCTCGCCTCCAGCCGCTCGCCGGGGGTGGAAGCGCTGCGCATTGACGTGGCCCGCCGTTTCCGCGGCCCCGGCGAGCCGGGCAGCTGGGCGCTGGTGATCGGCAAGGGGTTCCCGTTTACGGGGAATGGAAGGCTGGATTACTGAACAGCTGGACGTGCCGTGGTTCCGTGCTCGGAGAGTATCACCAGGAGCGGAAGGTAGCCCTCCCGGAGTGGCCCGACAGGTCCCGCTCACCGTGCGATGAAACATGCCTTCGCACGAAACTCACGCAGTTCCACCTACCACCCCGCCGCCACCCCGTCCCGTCGCGGATCCGCCACCCCGACCAGGGTCCCGTTGGGCATCACCATCACGGCATGCACCGCACCGAACATCAGGTCTGCCACCCGGCTCTGCGGCAGGTAGCCGTGCTGGCGCAGGGCGGCGTACACCTCGGGGGCAAACCCTGCCTCGACCTCCACGCCCGCCAGACGACTGGGTTGGAGCCGAGGCGCGGCGATCGCCAGCCAGGGGTCCTCGCCCAGCGCCAGGGTGCGGAAAGTGACCTGGGTGACGGCGGTGGGGATGTAGGCGGAGCCGGCGCCGCCGATCACCAGGCGGACGTCATCGCCGCGCAGCACGATGGTCGGGGCGATGGTCGAATTGGCGAAACGGTTCGGCCCCCGCGTCACCGCGTCGAAGTTGTTGGCCGCGGAGTTCAGGAAGTACCCGTTCACGTACACGCCTGAGCCGAACAGCACACCCACCGTAAAGGTGACGCTGACGGCGTTGCGGTCCCCGTCAATGATGCTGAAGTGTGACGTGAACGACTCTCCCTCGGTCCAGTCATCGCCCTCCATCCCGCCCGGTGGTGCCGTCGCGGCCGAGATGCCGGGAATGCTCGCCGGCCATGCACCGACGCGCTCGCAGTCGCCGCCGGGCGAGGCGGCATCCATCGGCCACGGATCACCCGGTGTCACCACGCTCGTGGAGGCGGTGGCCATCGCGCTGGCCCGGAGTTCCGCAAAGGCAGGGGACGCCATGCCGCGCGCCGGCACCCCGAACACGGCCGGGTCGCCCCGCCAGCGGCGGCGATCGGCATCAGCCACCCGCATGGCGTTCACCAGGGCCACGGCCAGGGCGCCATCGAGCGTCGGCGACCCGGTGCGCGGCACGCCCGGCGCCCCGAGGAGGTTCAGGGCCGCCGTCACCGTGACCCCGCCGAGCGGTGGCGGTGAGGAGAGGATCGTATGGCCGAGCCATGGACTGCAGAGCGCGGGCTTGGCCGCCGCCTGGTATCCCGACCAGTCCGCGAGCGTCACCGGGCTGCCCAGCCCGCGCATCTTCGCGACAGCCCGCTCGGCGAGCACACCCTCGTGAAAACCGGCCCGCCCGGAGCGGGCAATCGCGTCCAGTGTGGCCGCGAGCTCGGACTGGACCAGGCGGTCGCCCGGGCGCAGCGGCTGGCCGCTGGGCAGGAACAATGCGGCCGCTCCGGAGTCCGCCTCGAGCTTGGCGCGGGCGCTCTCGATGGTGCGCGAGAGCAACGGGGAGACGATGAAGCCATCGCGGGCCAGCCGGATCGCCGGCGCCGCCACCTGCTGCAGTGTCAATCGGCCCCACCGGTCATGGGCGTCCAGCATCCCGGCCACGGTGCCCGGAATGGCGGCCGCCCGGCCGTTGATCGGCTGGCGCGCCGCCATCGTGTCCACGCGGCCCCACTCCGGGTCGGCGCCGGTCCTCGGGTAGAAATCAATGGTCTCGGCGCGCCGGGCCCGCCGGTCCCAGTAGACCAGGCCGCCGCCTCCCCCGAGGCCGGTCTGCGACGGGTCCACGACGCCGAGTGCCAGGGCCACCGCCACTGCGGCGTCCACCGCGTTGCCACCCTGGCGGAGGATCTCCGCGCCGGCGGCCGCGGCGTCGGCCTGCGATGCCGAGACCATTCCCTGGCGCGCCTCGACCCGCTTGTTGAACGCGGGTGCCGGGGCACCTGCGGGGGCCGGGGCGCAGGCGACCAGGCCCACGACGACGAGCGCAACACTTACCGCGTGACGCATGAGGCGGTGCTCCTCTGGGCGGAAATCCACGTCTCCCCTTGATTGGGCCGGCGCGGCCAGTCGGTGATCCCTGGAGTCGGTTCCCGAAAGAATACACGCTTCCCGGCGATCTTGAGGGCGCCGTCCCGATCCGGTGCAGGTACCCCACCGGCGCCCCCGCGGGCCGGCTCCTGCGTTACGTTCAATACAGATGCTCCTCACCCTCCTGTTGATCGCCGCTCCCCTCGATACCGCGCGGTGCGCCACCTGTGCGCCGCCACGACTCGGTGCCGCCATTGGCGGCATGGTGGCGAGCAATGTGGCGGTCTGGTCGTTCAATCGCTTTCTCATGAAGGAGGACTGGGCGCGGATTTCGCCCGCCAGCTGGAAGCGCAACTGGGATCTCGGCTTCGAGTTCGACGACAACCAGTTCTCCATGAACCAGTTCGCCCACCCCTACCATGGCAGCCTCTACTTCAACGCCGGCCGGGCCAACGGCCTGACCTTCTGGGAGTCGGCGCCGCTGGCCATCGTTGGCTCGCTGATGTGGGAGTACCTGGGCGAGACCCACCGTCCCTCGCTGAATGATTTCTTCAACACCAGCCTCGGGGGAGTTGCCCTGGGTGAGGTGACCCATCGGCTGTCCGGCCTGGTGCGCGACAACACGACCAGCGGGCGCGAGCGGTTCGGAAGGGAATTCGCCGCGGGAGTCCTCGATCCGGTTGGCCTCTTCACCCGCCTCTTCCGCGGGGAGGCCGCCCGCCGCGCACCCAACCCGGCCGATCGCCGGCCCGAGCTCCTGCACACCACGGGGCAGGCGGGATTTGCCCGCGTGGCCAACGTCGGCAGCCTCGGTGAGGCGGAAACCGTCTCGTTCGTGGTCGTGGAGCTGCGCCACGGTGACAGCTTCGAGCAGCCGTATACCCATCCCTGGGACAGCTTCGTCATCCGGACCGAGCTCCAGAGCGCATTTGATCTCCACCTGACGGCGCTGCATGCCCGGGGTCGGCTGTTCAGCGCCGAGCTGGGTCGTCGGGTGGGGGCACGGCACCTGTTCGAGGTGACGCAAGAGTACGACTACCTCAGCAATGCGGCGTATATCTACGGCGCGCAGAGTATCAAGGTCGCCATCCGGAGCCATCTGGGGCGGGGCGGTGGCTCGGAGTTCCTGACCGAGGCCGGCGGTCGCGCGATCATCCTCGGTGCCATCAATTCCGATGACGTCGACGCCGCGGGCCGCGAGTACGACTACGGCCCCGGTTTCGGGTTCAGCGTGGGTGGCACCTGGCGCCACCAGAACCACGACCTGGTCCGGATCTCCTACGACCTGAACTGGCTGCACACCGTCAACGGGTCGGACGGGGATCACTTCACCCAGCTGGCCATGGTCGAGGCACGGGCCCCGATCCGGAACGGCCTGGGTCTCGGGCTTGATGCCGTGCTCTACCTCCAGAACAGCGAATTTGGCCGCCTTTCGGATGTCCGGCAGCGCAACCCGCAATTGCGCGCCTACCTCGCCTGGTTCCCCCAATGACGCGCGCCCTCTTCCTCCTCGTGGCGCTGATGCTGGTCCTCGCGGCACTCGCCGAGGGGCAGCGGCCCCAGGTGCGGCGCGGCTTCTGGATGGCCGGTGGCGGCGGCATCGGGCACACCACGTCCGATTGCGAACAGTGCAATGTCGAGCAACAGGAAACCGGGAGCTATCTCTCCATGGCCCTGGGCGGCACGGTCGGGCGGAATGTCCTCGTCGGCGCCGAGATGAACTCGTGGCATCGTGGGCTGGAGGACGGTGACGAGTCGCTCCTCGGCGTCTTCACGGTGGTGCAGTGGTATCCCTGGGACGCACAGGGACTGCACCTGCGGACCGGGGTGGGCTGGAGTTATGCCCGCTCCGGGTTCGAGATCGGCGAGGTCACTGGCACCACCGACAAGCTCGGGCTGGGGCTTCGCTTCGGCGCCGGATGGGACTTCCGGGTCCGCCGGATGCTCAGCATCTCACCGTTCCTCGGCATTCACGTCGCGGCCTTGGGCGACACCGAGTCCCGGGGGGGCACCCTGCGCAACCTGCTCTCCGCCAGCCGGCAGGTGGGGGTGGGGGTGACGATCCACTAGGAGTACGGGAAAAGCCTGGGTCTCGATATTCGCCCCGTCCCGGTGCCTGGTGAGAGGGAACTCTTACGCTCCGGGGATGGGAAATATCATCGCATGGTGAGCGGGACCAACCCAACGGCTGTCATCGATGTGCTCGATCAGCTCAGGTAGAGCCATTCCCTCTCACCATGCGTGAAGGCCCGGAGGATCACGGGACCCAGCAGTTCCCGCTCACCACCCGCGGGGACTCGAGGATTCACGGAGCCCCTGCAGTTCCCGCGTCTACCTTCTCCCTTTCTCCAGGAACGGAATCCCCTCCACCATCCACCGCGGCATCGGCTTGCCGCGCAGGTGGTGATCGAAGAACTCCATCGTCTTCTTGGCGATGTCGGCCTGGTTGGCGCGCTTGGTCGGGTTGTGCTCGTCGCCGTTGTAGTTGACCATGTAGACCTCCTTGCCCAGGCGACGCATGGCCACGAACATCTCGATTCCCTGGTACCAGGGCACCGCGCCGTCGTTGTCGTTGTGCATCATCAGCAGCGGCGTCTCGATCCGGTCGGCGTGGAAGAGCGGGGAATTCTCCAGGTAGCGCAGCGGCGACTCCCAGAGCGAGCCGCCGATCCGGCTCTGGCCCGTCTCGTACTGAAAGGCGCGCGCCAGCCCGCTGGCCCAGCGGATGCCGCCATAGGCGCTGGTCATGTTGGCCACCGGCGCCCCGGCCATCGCGGCAGTGAAGATGTTGCTGCGGGTGATCATGTGGGCGATCTGGTAGCCGCCCCAGCTCTGGCCGGCGACGCCCACCGCCTTCGGGTCCACGAAACCCTTCGCAATCAGGCTCTGCACCCCGGGCACCACGGACTTGAGGGCGTCCGGCCCCGGGAAGCCGGTGCCGTAGTTGATGTCGGGGAAGAAAACGAGATACCCGTTGGACACGTACCAGGTCGGCTGGGTCGTGTTCCGCGGGTAGGCCATGTTGTAGTTGTGCAGGTTGTCGCTCAGCTTCTCGTAGAAATAGACCACCATCGGGTACTGGCGCGAGGGGTCGAAGCCGTCGGGCTTGTACAGGATCCCCTGCAGCGGCTCGTTGTCGTCGCTGCGCCACGCCACCAGTTCCGCGGTGCCCCACGCAAACTCACCCTGCTGCGGGTTGGCATTCGAGATCTTCGACAGCTGGTCCAGCCGCGTGCCGGCCCAGAGGTCCGGAAACTCCCGGAAGGTCGAACGAGTGGTGACGTACACCTCCGCCTGCTTCGCCTTTTGCGGGGTGCCGTAGGCCACGTCTGCCATCACGATCTGCTGCGGCGACTCCACCCGGTCGATCCGTCCCGAGAAATACCCCGACTGCTTGGTGTGGTTGTCGAACGCGCGCAGGATGACGGGCTGGGTGGGGTCGAGATGTCGCTCCTCGGTGTCCGTTCGCACGAGGCGGTAGGTGATGTTGCCGCGCCGGCCAGCCGATTCCGTCACCGTTCGCGGGGCCCTCGCACCGGCCGGGTCGAGCTCCCAGACATCGTACCGGTCGTAGACCAGCAGGCTCCGGTCATTCGTCGTCCACCCCGCGGCGCCCCACGACGACGGCGTGCTGGGCGTGTCCCAGGTCTCCTGCGCAAAGCTGATGCCGTCGATGCCCGCGGTCAGGTTGACCACTCGACCGCTGGCCACATGCCGGGCATGCCAATGCCCGTCCTGGAACCAGGAGACGAACTGACCGCCTGGTGAGAACTGGGCTCCACCGTCGAGCCGCTCGATGATCCTGGTCCGCGCGCCGGTGGTGGCGTCAATCAGGTAGACGTCATTCCCGCCCTGACCCCACATCGCCGAAATGGCGTAGGGGAGGTTGGTCGTCGCCAGGGCGTGGCGGCCGTCATCCGAAATGGTGACCTGGAGCAGGGTGTCATTGCCCAGCCGGGTGATCCGCCGGGTCGCGAGGCGGTAGAGCGCCGCGTAGGCGCGGTTCGCCACCTGGCGCGCCTGGAGCCGTTGCTGCGGCTGCAGCTGCGGATCCTGCCAGTGCCAGAGATCGTACACCGCCGACTCCGCCAATGAATCCGCGGGGATCGAGTCCGGGGGAACCGGCTGGATCCCAAAGCGCAGCGCCGAGCCGTCGCGGGTGAACCCAACCTGGCCCGTCGCGATCTGCATTCCGGCGCCGGCGCTGTCCGGCGTGGCCACCGCCATCACCCGCACGGTATTGCCCTGCAGCGTGGCGTGATAGAGCCGGTGCTTCGGCTTGTCGCGGTTGGTGTCCTCCCGGTCGGAGAGGAAGGCCAGCTGGCGGCCAGCCCGGTCAAAGGTCAGCGCCGCGTACGCGCCACTGCCACTCAGCAACTGTGTGACGGTGCCGGTGGCCAGCGAGCGCAGATATGCCCCGTCCTGCTCTGCTTCGCGCGAGGTGACCGTGTACGCCAGCCACTTCGCACTGTCATCCATCGCGAACGCCGTCACTTCCTCGATGCGCGTCTCCTGGCCGGTGCGCAGGTCGCGGATGACCAGCGTGGTGCCGGGGTCAGGGCGGCGCGGGGCCGCCGGGCGGCCGGCACTGTCTGGCGCCGCACCTGCCCGCGCCGCGCTGTCAGGCCGGGCGGGTGGCGTTGTGGTACCGGAATCCGCTTCCATGTGGTAGATGAGCACGCTGCCGGCCTCGCTGGGCAACTCGAAGGTGCGCACCCGCGGGATCACTTCGACGGTGCCCGTCGCGGCGGTGAAGACACCGAGGCCGTTCTTCGGAGCGTCGGCCGGCCGGGTACGGGCGCGCCGGGCGCGCTCCGAGGCGTCCATGTTCGGGTAGACCAGGAACGCCGCGTGGCTCCCCGTTGGCGCCCATTGTGCCGCCGCCGCGGTAAACGCCGCCCCGGTTCCCGCCGTGGCGCCGGGCTGGAGCTGCGGCCGCCCCGTGAACCCCCGCGAGTGCCGGTGCTCGGCGCTGCCGGTGGTGGCCCGGAAGACCATCTCGCCGTCGCCCACCTGCGGGGTGATCGTGTACGCCACCCAGCGCCCGTCGGAGGAGAGCGCCGTGCCGGTGATGCTCTTCCAGCCGTCGAAATCGGCCTGGGTAAGTGGCCGCGGACCCTGCGCCGCCAGCGGCAGCGCCAGGACCACGGGGGCCACAAGGGAGAGGGCGTAGCGGAGCACACGAAGCGATCGCGTCATCATGAAGCACCAGGCTGGGGGGAAGGTCAGGGCACGGTGGCCAGTGCCACCGGTAAGATACGCAAAATCCGGGGGCGGCGTTGCCCGCACCCTCCGGAATGCGTACGATTCAGCCACGTCCTCCCTCACCCGGGCCCCGATGAGCGATACCTCAGAGTTCTTCTCCGCAATCCGGGACGGCAACGCGACGGTGCTCGATGCCCAACTGGCCGCCGATCCGTCGCTGGCGAGCGCCGAGCAGGACGGCGTGTCGGCGATCCTGTTCGCGCTGTACCACGGCAAGGAGGAGTTCGCCCGGAGGTTCGTCCGGAGCGGGGTTGAGCCCGGATTCTTCGAGGCCGCGGCACTGGGTGATCTGGGGCGCGTCTCGGAGCTCCTGGCGGCCGATCCGCTCCTGGCCGCCAGCCACACGCCGGATGGCTTCGGCGCCCTGGGGCTGGCCGCCTTCTTTGGCCACGAGCGCGTGGTGGCCCTGCTGGCCCGCTGGTGCGACCCGAACACCCCCTCAGCGAACCGCATGCGGGCCGCCCCGTTGCACTCGGCCACGGCCACGCTCCGTCCCGAGGCGGCAGTGCCGATGACCCGGGCGCTGCTGGCCCAGGGTGCCGACCCGAACCTCCGGCAGGAGGGTGGCTACACGCCCCTCCACGCTGCCGCAGCGGTCGGCAACACCGAACTCGTGCGCCTGCTTCTGGCCCATGGAGCAGACCACGCGGTCCGCACCGATGCGGGACACAACGCCGCCGACCTGGCAGCGGAGAAAGGCCACCACGACCTGGCGGCCGAACTCGCACCACCCTGACCGCCGGGCGCACTCCGTCGGCTCGCTTCGCCCCTGATCCTTTCCTGATATCCTGGATTCCGCCATGCCCCGCCTGACCGCCCTGACCGCCCTGACCGCCGTGTCCGCCCTGATCGTACTGACCGTCCTGAGCGCCGCCCCGCTTGCGGCCCAGCACAGCTACGCCACCACGACCGACTTCAACCCGGCCGTCCCCACACCGCGGTCCGTCCTGGGGTACGAGGTCGGTGAGCGGTTTACGCCCCACCACCTGCTGTCCCGCTACATGGAGCGGGTGGCCATCGCCAGCCCGCGTGTGGCGCTGGACACGATGGCGATGAGCTTCGGCGGGCGTGAGACGTTGCTGGCCATCGTCACCAGCGAGGCCAATCATGCCCGCATGGCCCAGATCCGCGCCGACGCCGAGCGGGTGGCCAACCCCGTGGGGGTGCCGGCCCCGGAGCTGCAGGCGGCGCTAGACCGGCTACCGGCCATCGTCTTCCTGGCCTACACCGTTCACGGCGGCGAGGCGTCCGGCACCGAGGCGGCGATCGCCACGCTCTACCACCTGGCGGCGGGGCAGGATGCCGAGACGCTGCGGATGCTGGAGAACACGGTGGTGCTGATCGACCCGGTGCAGAATCCAGACGGCCATGAGCGCCATGTCCAGCGGGTCTGGCGGACGACGTCGATGAGCGGGCATCCGAATCACCCGTCCGCCATGATCAACCAGGGTGACTGGCCGGGGGCACGCACCAGCCACTACGGGTTCGACCTGAACCGCGACTGGTTCATCCTCTCGCACCCTGAATCCCGCGGGCGGGTGGGGGTCATCACCTCCTGGTGGCCGCATGTGGTAGCCGATCTCCACGAGATGGGGTCAAGCTCGAGCTATTTCTTTGCACCACCGATGGAGCCGGTCAACAAGAACGTTCCCCAGAACATCAAGGACTGGTGGGACATCGTGGCCCGGGCCAACGCCGAGGCGATGGATCGCTATGGCCGGCCGTACTTTACGCGGGAAGGGTATGACGAGTTCTGGCCGGGGTACGGGGTCAGCTATCCGATCCTGACCGGCTCGGTGGGAATGACGTACGAACAGGCCAGCAGCAGTGGCGGCCGGATCCGCCGCAATGACGGCACCGATATGACGCTGCACATCGCGGCGTGGCAGCACTACCTGACCTCGATGGCCACCATCCGGGTCAGCGCGGAGCGGGCACGCGAGCGGGTGCGCGACTACCTCGAGTTCCGGCGGACCGCAATTACCGAATCGGAGCGCGCGCCGATGCGCGCCGTGGCGTTCGAGCGGGACCGCGACGGGCGAGCCGATTCGCTGGCCCTGCTGCTCTCCCGCAACGGCATCCAGGTACACCGGACCACTGCGGCGGCGGACATCCTCGGCGCCACACCGTATGGCGAGACCGCGGCACGCAATGCCCGCCTGGGCGCGGGCACCTACATCGTGGACCTGGCCCAGCCGCAGGGGCGGCTGGCCCGTGCCATCCTGGAGCCCGATGCGGTACTCGACTCCACGTTCATCCGGGAAGAACTCGAGCGTCGCCGCACCGGGCAGGGCAGCCGGTTCTACGACGTGACCGCCTGGTCGCTGCCGATGACCTTTCGCCTGAACGCCTGGGCCTTGCGCACGGTGCCCGCTGGCGCGGAGCCGGTCGAATGGATCTCCTCGGAACCCTCCTCGTTCCTGCGGGCCATCTCGGCGTACGCCTTCGAGCCCGGCAGCGAGGCGAGCCTGCAGATGCTGGCCGGGTTGCTGGCCGACAGCGTGCGGGTCAGGCTGGCGCAGCGGGCCTTCCAGGTGGGCAGCGATGACTTCCCGCGCGGAGCTTTTCTGGTGCAAGTCGCCGCCAACGATACCAGCGTGCACCAGCGCGTGGCATACCACGCGGCCCGCTCCGGGGCCCGGATCGTGCCGCTCAACACCGCCCTGGTCACCGCCGGCACCGACCTGGGCAGCAACAGCGTGATTCCGGTGCGGCCCGCCCGGGTGGGGCTGGTGGGCGGCCAGGGGGTCGGTGGTAACACCTTCGGCTTCGCCTGGTTCATGCTCGATCAACGGTTCCGCTACCCGGTGCTGACCGTGGAGGCAAGCTCACTCGCCAATGCGCTTCGCGATCTCGACGTGGTCATCATCCCCGGCGGCTCGGCCGGCGGGCTCGACAACGCGCTCGGCGAGAACGGGCGCACCGCGCTTACGGCCTGGGTACGGGGCGGCGGCGTGCTGATCACCATCGAGGGCGCCACCAGCTGGTTGGCCCGCGAGTCGGTGGGGCTGACGCGGCTACGTGCCAGGGTGGACACCGCCTCAGGCCCCGGCGGGATGGCGCCGCTGCCGGTGAGCGTTCCCGGCGCGATCGTGCGGGTGACCGCCGACACGCTGAGCCCGCTCATGGCTGGCATCCGCGACACCGAGTTTCCAGTGATGGTGAGCGGCGGCTTCGTGCTGGGCACCCCGCGCAACCTGCGGCCGGGCGAGGCGGTGCTGCGCTACGCCCCGCAGGCTCGGCTCCGGCTGGCCGGCTACCTCTGGCCCGAGGCGCCCGGCCGGCTGGCCGAGGCGCCGTATCTGTGGACCGAGAGCGTCGGGCAGGGGCGGATCATCGCGTTTGCGGGCGATCCGAACTTCCGCGATCTCTGGCGCGGGCTGTTGCCGGTGTTCGGGAATGCGGTGTTCCTGGGGGGGAGCTTCTAGTAGGGGCCGACCGTGGTCGGCCCTTCGGGGAGCCCCGGAATCAAGGTGCGAGGGCCGACCACGGTCGGCCCCTACGAGGCGCTCGCCCTTTCGTGAAGCTCCTCCAGCAGCACGTCCAGGTCCACTCCATGCGCCCGCGCCGCCACCTCAATTGGCTTGGCGCCGCCGCAGCAGAGATCAAATCCGTACTTCGCCAGCACCTCCACGGTGGCTGGATACCGCTCGGCTACACCCGCCAGCAGGCTCTCCGTCGTGATACCGGTCTGCCGGAACCGGACCACCCATTCATCCGGGGCGCGCTGGTCCGTGGCGGCCGCGAACCCGCGCTGGCGCATCACCGGGTAGAGCGGCAGCGGCTGGAACGGCGCCGTGAGTTCGAGCACGCCTCCCTCGGCAATCGTATCCGCGGCGGCGATGATCGTCTCGAAGGGCTCGTCACCCGCGCCAATGATCGGGCGGACATCGAGGCGGGCGGGAGCAGCAGTCATCGTGTCGGTCATGTCAGTACCTGGAGTTGGCGGCCCCGGGGCCGCATCGGTTCACGAACGGGTTGGGGATCGCGCGGGGTGCCGCGCCATAACAGGAAGCCGCGCACGACCTGGGCAGCCACACCGGCCGCACCCGCAGCCACGAGCATCGCGCCGCTGATCGCCAAGCCGGTGCGCCCGAGCTGCACGCCAATCGCGGTAAGCATCACGCCGCCACTGAAGCAGGCCAGGGCAGACCACGCCAGGCCAGGGTGCACCAGCGCCTTGGCGGGTGGCGCGTGCGCGCCGCGCCCCATCCCACCGAAGAGATGCAGCCAGCTCAGGAACGGTGCAATCCGGTAGGCAATGCCCACCGTGAACAGCGTCATCCAGCCGAGGATGCCGAGCAGGCCGTAGACGGCCCAGGCGCGCGTGTCAGGACGGCCGGGGGAGAAGAGCAGGACCAGGCCCGCGAGGATGGTGACCGTCAGGAACAACGCTGATGCCAGCAGGTGCGCGGTGGCATGATCGACCTTGCGCTGGCTGCGATGGTGGAACCAGAGCCCAAGTTGGAGCACGATCAGCACCCCGGCCGCGGCGATCACCAGTCCACCCGTCACCGTCGCCCAATGTATCGTCCAGACCAGCCCCACCGCCTGCACCAGCAGCCCCACCACCGCCACCGGGCCGATCAGGCGCACCGGCCAGCTCGGCGCCGCCTGCGCAAAGAGGAACATCGGCACCATCCGGCTGCCGACCCCCACGATGGTCAGGGTCACGAAGCCCAGCGCGGCCAGGTGGTAATGTGCCGCGATCATCCCCATGCGGGAAACGGTCCACCACCCCAACGGCTCGCCGATGCGAACCAGCGC
>JBHEPH010000073.1:0-12471 GCA_046260395.1 Gemmatimonadales bacterium | reverse complement strand
GCGGTGGTGAGGGCGGCGTGGTTGCGGTAGCCGGCGGAGGGGGTGGCCTGGGCAGCCAGCGGTGGGGCCAGGAGGGCGGCGGCACACGCGGCGGCGGCAAGGACTCGGCCGGAGCGATGGAGGGAACTCCCACGGGCCATGGTGGTGGATCTCCTGAAGGGGCGAGGGTCGTGCTCGGGCGGACCGGGGGAATCTACGGCGCGGAGCATGAAACGCGAGTGGTACGAGGGCTGATACGCGTGTGGGGGCCATGATGTTGAAAGGCATCGCAGGAGAAGCTGTCGAACGGCGTTTGCGTACGGCAGTGGATATGCTTTCGGGGAGAGGGATTGGTGGACTGAGCGACCCGCGACCTGGTGCGAAGTCACATTCCACAACGCTGCCGCGCGGGGGAGATTGCCCGCTCGCAGCAGTTCGGGACTATGTTGCAGGGCCCGCAGTCTTGGGGGGTGGGGGGGTAGGTGTACAAACGAGTTCGGCCCTCGTGAGTTCGGAATTTGAAACCTAGAGGTGGTGGCCCGCGTAAGCCTCTGTGGCGTTCTTCGCTCACCTGCCATCAGGGTCCACATGAGTGCCTCGCTTTTCACACGCCCCCTCCGAGTACTGTGGTTGATCGCCGTCAGTTTCGTGGCCCCCTCGGTCGCTGGGCTTCTTTCCCCTGCGTCCGCTCAGGGGGCGGAGTCTGCGTCTGAGCTCCAGATCACCCACATCGGGCGAGACGTTCGACTTGTTTCTGCCGCGAATACGAGCCCCGAGATCATGGCAGCGATTCGTGAGACGGTTGGCCGTGTCGAGTCGCTGATCCAGACAGGCCCGGTGATGATTGAGTTGGTCCTGGGGCAGGACGTTCTGCCCTTCCTCGGCGTTGGAGGCACCACGGTTCCGGACGGTACGGGTGCTGTCGTTACCTTCACCTACGATCCGACGAACCCACGCTTTCGGGTCGATCACGTCCGCCGTGGACTCGTCCATGAGCTTCATCACGCGGGCAGGCTTGGCATGCCCGAGTGGCGCCTGACGTTGCTGGAGCTCATCGTCCTGGAAGGACTCGCCGACCATTTCGTGCTCGAAGTCTCTGGTGGAGAGGTGCCGCCATGGAGCCAAGCGCTGTCGGAAGCCGAGCTTGAAGCCTATATGGAGCAAGTGAAGCCGATTGCGAATGTAGAGTTCGATGACTGGACGCCGGAATTCAACGACGACCTCTACGTGCCCTGGTTCTTCGGGAGACCCGGTGAGGATCCGATACCGCCCTGGACAGGTTACTCGATCGGCTGGACGATCGTCGCGAACTACCTGCGGTTGCACCCGGACTCGAAGGCTTCCACGTTGGTGCATGTGTCGGCAGACCGAATCGCCGAAGCAACTCCTGAGCTCAGGGTTGCAGGAGAGCGCCGGCGATGAACGTGGTGATCTCAATAGTGGCCAGTTTCGACACGGACGTGATACTCAAACAATGGGCGGGCCTAGCTGCAGACCTGCAGAGGAGGCGGAGCTAGGCCTAGTAATTCGTGCAGGCTGAGTTTCGGCGTGGTCGCTCCGCACCTCTGAAGCCGCGGTCGTTATGCCAACAAGAGACAGGGCGGCATTGTGAGTACGCTCCGAGCATGGTTCATGGTAGCAGCGCTGTTGGCTGCGGGTGGTTGCGCCGGACCTGGGAAGGCGGCCATAGAGAGCCAGGTCCCCTTGCCAACAAGGATTGGTTGTGAGGATGCATCCGGGCTTCGGGACCTGGCGGTCGCAGCACGCGGACGCATCGTGGAACTGCAAGGTGACAGGGCGAGGATCATCGGCGGCAATCGGGCCAGGTTTCTGGCGTCCCTGGCTGTAGTCGCAGAACTCCGGTGTATGCGGAGCGCGCCCGAGGTCGATGGCTTGCTCGCCGAGGCGCTCGGAATCGCCCAGGTCGCAGAAACCGCCACCAGTGAGTATGAGGCTGCGCAGAAGTGGACGGAGGCTGACCTGATCGTCGTAGACGCGATCGGGCTCCTCGTCCGGCAGCTCTCGGCACCACGGCAAGACAGCTTGCCTCGCAGCGAATCGTGAAGCGGTCAGCGGTATAACAAACAAATGCAGCGGCCGATGGCGCCGGCGGCTCGGCGCATACCTGGAGTCTTGGTGCTGCGCCCTCGCCGCTGATTTGTAGGTCATTAGCCGCCGCCAGGGATTCGTCGACATGCGACAATCCAGCGGAACGCCCAACTCCGAGTAAATGCGTATGGGACTTCTAACCTTCAGCCTCAACCTCACCCTGGACGGCTGCGTGGACCACCAGGAGGGAATCGCCGACGATGAGACACACGCCTTTTTCACCCGCCTGATGGACGAGGGCGGGGCGATGCTTTGGGGCCGCGTCACCTACGAGATGATGGAGGGCTACTGGCCGGCGGTCGCCCGCGGCGACGAGGAGGCGCCGCCGGCGATGCGCGACTGGGCGCTCAAGCTGGAGGCCAAGCCGAAGTATGTGGTGTCGTCGACGCGAACGGACTTCCCGTGGACCCACAGCCACCACGTCGCCGGCGACTTGCGCACGAGCGTCCAGAAACTGAAGGGTGCGACCCCTGCCGGAGTGCTCCTTGGTAGCGGCAAGCTCGCCACCGAGCTGGATCGGCTGGATCTGATCGACGAGTACCAGTTCCTCGTCCATCCCAGGATTGCCGGCCATGGCCCGACCCTTTATCACAGCGGGCTACCCAGCACGCGACGGCTCGAGCTGGTCTCGTCGACGCCGCTCCGTAACGGCGCAGTTGCCATGCACTACCGACGCGCGCGCTGAGTTGGAGATGGGTCTTAGCAACCGGAAGGCTCGGCACCCAGGTTGTCCGGCATCTTGGGCAACACACTCACGCGCACCCTTGCCAAGCCCCACCGCCACGCCGATGTTTCGGCATTCATTCCCCCCCTCTCCTGTCACCCCCGCCGAGGCCGCCCAGTGAAGGGTTTTGTCCCCACCCCGTTTGACCCCCCGCTGGCGCCGTGGTCGCCGCGACGGTCGGGTTGACGGGGGAGGGAGACTCCCGGCTGCCCCGAATCCGGACCGTGCAAGGGCTGAGGGCCCAATGAGCAACAGGATCACCGCATCACCTGCCGAACTGGTCGCGCCCCCGAGACCCGGGCCTCCCCCCGCCCCACTGGTTGCCCTCGCCCTGCTGCTGGCCACCACCGTGACGGTTCAGGCCCAATGGCCAGCCCCCACCTCCGTCTACCAGCAGACCGTGCGCCACCGATGGATGAACACCCGCCAGTCGCCGGCGTTCACCCCCTGGGCGGAAGCCCGGCCGCAATTCGTCTTCGACTCTGCCCGTCGCACCCCTACTGGCACAACCCTGCACCTGTCCCCCAGGATCCCCCAGGGACAGCCTCCCAGTGTGCTCGAGTTTTCGGGCGACCAGGTCGGCCGTGGGGCTGTGAGCGGCCCGAACTCGGTGCTGGCCTGGGACCTGATCCCGTCGTTTCGTCCGGCCCAGCTGATCGTCGGCGCGCGCTGGGTCGACACGGTGGACCAAACCAGCACCCAACCGGGGCTGACCACCCATCTCGCCGGGACACGCGTCTCCCGACTGGTGCGCGACACCCTGGTGAAAGGCGTACGGTTCTGGTGGGTCAGCGACACACTCCGCGGGGCGTACCAGGAGGTGGTCACCCACCACGAACGCACACTCTACGCAGACGTCACGATTGAGCGCAATACCGAGGGAGTCCTCGTCGGTGAGTACCTGATCGACCCGAGTTCGCGCTTCACGCCCCGGCGCACCGACACCGGCTCATTCCACGGCACGGCGACCCTCCGCTACCCAGACGGCAGTGTGTTCCCCACGACGACGACATTCGAGCGGGTTCGCCGTATCGGGGGGCACAGCCGGGAGGAGTTCGATTCGCTGGCCGCCGAGGCGCGCCGCAACGCCCCACGCTTCTCGATGTTCATCGAGCCGAGCAATGAGCTTGAGCGGCGGCTGGGGGCGGGAGACCTGACCCTCAGGGACTCGCTTCTCGGCGTCCTCGACCAGTCACGGGATGTCTATGAGCGCTCGGGCCTCCGCGGGATGCTTGCGCTCTGGGCGCGCGGGTCCGGCACCCAGCCGTTTGCCGATACGCTCAGGGCCCACTTGCTGATGGCCGGCGACACCGCGCTGGTGGTGAATGGGCTCCTCGACCCCATCCAGACCATGCTCACCACGGAGAGGCTGGCACTGATCCTCCCGTTCGTGCAGGACCCCGGCCTGGCCTTCGCCTGGGGTGTTTCTGCTGGCCGGTTCTACGAAAACGTGGCACAGCGGTTCAGCGAGTATCCCCCCGCCGTCGAGCAGCCGCCGTACCGCCAGCTCTGCACCCCGGAGGCGTGCGCGCAGCTGGCCGCGCTCTCCAATGCCGAAGGGGATCCACGATTGCGCCAGGCCGCGTTTCACGCCGCCATTGCCAGCGACCCGCTGCCCTGGATTGATTCGGTGCGACCTGACCGCGTACCGCGGCACCTCTTCAATCTGATCCGAGGTGTCGGCGCCACGTGGTCCGCATCGTCGCAGATTTCGATCCCCGGTGCCGAAGATTTGTGGCAGGTGTGGGTAGAGTGGATGAACGGCCGAGCCCTGTCCGATAGTGTCGTTGCAGGGGCAAGGGCGCCCAGCCTGCGTTTCGAGGATTCGCACCGCAATGCGGCCGCGTTCTCCGAGCTACTCTCCGGGCGTGACCTCTCGATGGAATGGGAGAACGGGGCTGCACAGGCTCGCAGTGCCATGGAGCGGTTCGTGTTCGAGCGGATGCTGGCTGGCCGCGGGCGGTGGCACCCGGAGGTCGACAGCGTCGTCGCCTGGCTGGAGGACGGCACCGGCATCGGCTTCGCCCGTGGCCTGCTTGGCGCCCCCAGAGTCCTTGCCGATGCTCCCCTGCCCGATTCGGCAACGGCCACCTCACTGATCGACCGGATCCTGGCCAGTGAGTTGGACGGCGAGGCGCCATGGGAGCTGGTCCGCCCGCGGCCAGCGCCGAATCCGGGAGGCGCGCCGGGGTCGCTCCAACTCCCACCCCCTCGAGGCTGGGGCGGACGGGGTCACACGATCTATGTCGTGACCCCGATCGTCACGGAGGAACTCCGTGCCAGGTGGGGAGCCCGTGTCACCTGGATCACCGATCCAGAGTGGCGCCTGACGGATGAGATGTCCCCCGCAGTGGTCATTACGATCTCGGGTATCGGCGCCCGTGGTACGCTCGCCAAGATCAGTGCCAGTGTTGCGAGCTTCCGCAAGGAGGGCGAGTACACCAACCGCAGTCTGAGCGGAGACAGCTACCTATTGCTCCGGACGACGACGGGGTGGCGGAGGGTCGGAGGGGATAGCTGGGTGGTGTGACAGGAAGTGGCTCCAGAAACGGTGTCCCAAGCCACCGCAAAAAAGGCCCGCGCTGAAGGCGCCTGCCCCAGGCAGGCCGAGACCTGACGTTGAGGATACCTCGAACCACGCGGGGCTCCGCCGACCACGGCCCTGCCCCTTCCAGAATCTTTCCTCCCTCGCTTTCGTACGGGGGACCGAACCCCAACCAGGACCCCTGCCCATGCTCCGAACCACCGCGCTGCTCGCCGCACTGCTGGGCGCCAGCGCACTGGCCGCCCAGCCCGCCCCCCTTACCCCAGGCCGCGCCATGCGCGGCTCCCTGGCCACCGGCGATACCGCCCGCTACCAGGTCGTGCTCGACTCCAACAGCTTCGTGCGCGCCAAGGTGGACCAGATCACCGTTGACGTCCTGGTACGGGTCCTGGCGCCCGGCGGCCGGACCCTGCTCACGGTGGACGGGCCGGCGCGCGGCGAGGAGTGGTTCCAGTTCGAAGCCGCCGCCCCCGGGACCTACCAGATCCAGGTGATCCCCTTCGAGAAGGAAGCCGGGGAGTACGCCATTACGCTGGTGCGCCGGGAGTCGCTGGCCACCGACCCCAGGCGCCTGGCCGACCAGCTCCTGGCCCCGTACGACCGCACCGATGGTCCCGGCGCTGTGGTGGCGGTCTGGCGGGGCGGCCGGACGCTCTTTGCCAAGGCCTATGGCATGGCCGACCTGACCCATCAGATTCCCTTTACGGTCAACACGCCGACCAACATCGGGTCCACCTCGAAACAGTTCACCGCCTTCGCCGTCCTGCTGCTGGCCGAACAGGGCAAGCTCAGCCTGGACGACGACCTCCGGAAGCACATCCCCGAGCTGCCCGACCTCGGCAAGGTCGTCACCGTCCGGCACATTCTGACCCACACCTCGGGATACCGTGAGTACCTCAACGCCCTGGCGCTGACCGGCCGGCGGCTGGACCGCGGCGATTACATTGACCGCGCCGAGGTGATCAGCATCGTGCAGCGTCAACCGGCGCTCCAGAATGATCCCGGGGCCGAGTGGAACTACAACAACACGGCGTTCGGCCTGGCGGCGGTGGTCGTGGAGCGAATCTCTGGCCTCTCCTTCGCCGACTTCATGGCCCGGAACGTCTTCGAACCACTGGGGATGACCCGCACGATGGTGCGGTCGAGCCCGGAACACATCGTGCCGGGCCGAGCGGATGGATATGCCCCCGGCGACAACGGCGCCTGGCTTTCCATCCGGGACCTGGGTGGGTCGACCGGTGCCGGCGGGATCTACTCCACCGTCGGTGACCTCCAGATCTGGGCCGAAAACCTGGCCCGCCCGCGGGTGGGCACCCGCGCCATGGTGGATCAGATGATGACGCCGTATACCCTGACCGACGGCAAGTCCACCGGATATGGACTCGGGCTCTCCATCGACACCCAGGGTCCGCTCAAGCGGGTTCACCACGGCGGAGCCGACCGGGCCCACCGCTCGCAGCTGGTGTATTACCCCGACATCGACGCGGGGCTCACCGTGCAGAGCAACGATGCGGGCTTCAACTCCGCGCTCGCCTTCCGGCTGGCAGCCGCCTTCTTCCGGCGGGAGCTGGTGCCTCCAGCGACGGCAGCCTCACAGGGGCCGTACGACCCCGCGACCTTTCAGCCGGCGCGGTTTGATGATTTCGTGGGGCGCTACGCGCTGGACGCGGCTCCGCAATTCATCCTGACCTTCACGCGATCCGGGGATTCGCTGTTCACCCAGGCCACGGGACAGCAGAAGTTCCCGATCTATCCCACCTCAGACTCCACCTTCGCCCTGCGCGTCGTGGAGGCCTCGGTCACGTTTCATCGCAACGCCGACGGCCGGGTGACCCACGCCACGCTGCACCAGGGTGGGAACCAACGCGCCACCCGCCTGGAGGGCGACGCGGCCACGCCATGGACGCCGACCGTGGACCAGCTCCGCGCATTCGAGGGCCGCTACTTCAGCGACGAACTGGAGACGTTTTACACCGTCTCCCTGAAGGACGGGAAGCTGGTGCTGAATCACCGGCGACTGGACCCGAACACCCTCACCTCCGGCGCAGTGGATGCCTTTACCGGGAATGGAGTCACCGTCTCCTTCGAGCGCGGCCGCGGTGGCCAGGTGATCGGCTTCTACCTGGGCAATACGCGCACGCGGGATGTGCGGTTCGCGCGGGTGCGGTGAGAGTGAGAAGTGAGAAGTAAGAAGTGAGACGGAAACGGTGAGCGGTCAAAGGATCGCGCACGTGGGCTCCGAGCCAACGTACTGCAGGGTGGGTCACCCGGCGAGGGGCCAACGCTGGCGGTTTCCGCAGCGCGGCAGTAGGGTTGGTGACAGCTGACCGGGGGGCTGCGCTGTGCTGCCCCCCATTTCTCCCTCACGGTTCGAGGCCCCATGGTCCTGACCAAGCCTGAACTCCTTGGTGCGCTGCAGCACGAGGTGCGCATTCTCCTCCACCTGGCAGGAAAGTTCAATCACGACAGCCTCGCCTACCGCCCGACGCCCAAGCAGCGGAGCTCACTGGAACTCCTGCAATACCTGACGATGATGGGTCCGGTCCTGGCCGAGGCGATTGCCGCCGGCACCTTCGACGCCGATGCCTGGACCGCGGCCGAGGCGGTGGCGGAATCGCTGGACTTCGAGCAGGCCCTGACCGCGATCGCCGGTCAGACCACCCTGTACGCCAAGCTGCTGGACGGATTCACCGACCAGGCGTGGCGGGTGCCGGTGGACATGTTCGGCACCACCGCCAGCCGTGGGGCGCACATGGTCAACCTGGTCCTGTGCGGGTACGCGGCGTACCGCACCCAGCTGTTCCTCTATCTCAAGTCGTGCGGCCTGGAAGAGCTCGGCACCTACAACCTCTGGGCGGGGATGGACGCACCCGAGGCAACCTGACGCCCCCGCTCAACTGGGGGCCACACCAACGAATAGGAGTGGGACATGGGGAAGAGTCTTGACGTCGTCCAGGCACTGTACGACGCCTTTGGCCGCGGGGATGTTCCCGCCGTGCTCGGCGCCTTCGACCCGGCGATCGAGTGGAATGAGGCCGAGGGGTTTCTGTATGCCGCTGGCAATCCCTATATCGGTCCGGACGCGGTGGCTGGCGGGGTGTTCCAGCGGATCGTCGGTGACGTGGCCGACTTTGCCGCCAGGCCCTCCCGGCTCAGTGAGGCCGGCGATATCGTGCTTGGCGAGGGGCGATACACCGGCACCTGGAAGGCGAACGGACGCCCGGTGGACGCCCAGTTCGCCCACGTCTGGGAGGTCCGGGACGGCAAGATCGTCAAGTTCCAGCAGTACACCGATACCCGTCAGTGGGCTGAGGCGGCCGGCGGCTGAACCGGCCCGGTTGAAGCCCACCGGATAAACAACATCGGCCACCTCCGGGCCGGAATGGACGTCCCGGCGAGCCCCCAGCCCCGGCACGCACTGTCCTGGACGGCGGGCGCCCGCCACTGACCCCGCGGTCCTGTCGTGGGCTCCTCCTGAGGGGGCCCCGGCAGGCTGCCCCCCCGCTCTCTCGTCCCTCCTCGTGGGTTTTTCCCCCGCTGCGCGTCATACTCTCAGAGACCTTGAACCCGGGCGGCAGAGACCGTGGGCCTGACCGACGACCAGCTTCTGGCCATCTATGGCGCGACCATCGACCCGCTCTACGGCTACGTCTCCCGCCGCTGTGGCGGCGAGCGGGAGTTGGCGGAGGATATCACCCAGGAGACCTGGCTCCGGGCGGTGCGGGAGTGGGTAGCCAAGGGAGCCCCGGAGCGCCCCCTGGCCTGGCTCCAGACGGTGGCCCACAACCTCCTGGCCAGCCATTTCCGGCGGAGCCGACCGCTACCCCTCGACTGGGTGGGGCCCGAGCCGGCCCTGGAGGCACTGGACAGTGGAGCCGTCATGGACTCGGCGGAGGCCGCGATGCTGGTCAACCAGGCACTGGCGCGCCTTCCGAGTCGGCACAGCCGGGTGCTCGAGGCCTTCCACTTTGATGAACGGCGGGTGGCGGAGATCGCGGCAGAGCTTGGAACCACCGAGCGCGCGGTGGAAGGACGTCTGCGCCGGGCCCGCCAGGGGCTAAGGAAGGAACTGGAACGCGCATTCACAAGGAACGGAGGCACACGATGACCGGCCCGATCGATCGACACAGCCCGCGCCGCGAGTTCCGGGCATCACTCGCAGCAGAGGTGTCCAGGGCGTACCGCCTCGAGACCCGCCTCGACTCGGAGCGAGCGCCGCGACGCCGGCTTGGGTGGATGACCGTTGGCCGCCTGGCCGCGGCCCTGGCCATCGGGCTCTTTGCTGGGGGCCTGCCGGCACAGGTCCAGGATGCCCAACAGCGGCGGGCCCTCCTTGAGTCCGCGGAGGCGCAGGTCCGGCTGGCGACGGTTCGACTGAGCCTTGTGGAGGAGCAGGTGGAGCGTGCGGTCCGTCAGGTCGAGGCCGGGGCGCTGGGGCGGGAATCGCTGGTCGCGCTGCAGGCCAGCCTTCGTGCCGCAGAAGCCCGGCTGGAAACTGCCCGACTGAACGTCGAGGAGGTGACCGCCACATCCGGACCACCCCGGGACGATTTGGCTGCGCCCCTTGTCCGCCAGCGCGATTTCGTCCGGGAACGCCTGGCCCCCCAGATCAGCGTGGCCGAACAGGAACTGTTGGTGGCCCAACAGGCGCTGGACGTGGCGGCACGCCGGCACCGGGTCGGGGCCATCGGCGATCTCGAGCTGCATGCCGCCCGCGTCGAGATGGAGCGGGCCCGGCTGCGCACCGCCGCACTGGCCAATCGGATCGTGGTTCGCGAGCGGGCGCTGCGGGAGCGCCTGGCACCGGCCGAAGTGGAGCGCCTCGCCGCGGAGCAGGACCTTCAGCATCAACTCGAGGCGGCCAAGCTCATGCTGCGCCTGTCGGAACAACGACTGGCCGCTGTCGCGGAACGACACCGGGTGGGGGTCAGCACCAGGGCGGAACTCCTGCGCGCCGAGTTGGAGCGCCTCGAATACGAGGAGGAGGTGGCTCGGCTGCAGCGCGCGTTGCGTGCGGTGGCCGCTCCGGAGGAGGAGGCGCGGTAGGCCGGGCGTCCGTCTTTACTTCGCCACTCCCGTCCTGTAGGATTGCGAGACTCGGTCAAGACCAGCCGGGATTCGCCCTACACTCCAGGAGACCCCCATGCAGCTCTTCGCCATTCTACGCCGTGATGGCTGGAAGTCCCCCGAACTGCTCCAGCGGGCCGCCGCCCGCTCCACCAGGGTCGGCGACGAGGAGATGTCCGACCAGATCCGCTGGATCCGCAGCTATGTCCTCAAGGAGGGCAGCGGCAGCCTCGGCACCGTGTGCATCTACGAGGCCGCCAGCGAGGAAGCGATCCGCACCCATGCCTCCAAGGCCGACCTGCCCGTCAACGAGATCATCCCGATTGCCGACACCGTGGTGGTACGCCCCGACCCCACGAAGTAGCCCGGGGCTGACGGGGATCCGTCGCCTAACAGAGCCGGATCGCCCCGCACCCCAACACCCCCGGTAGGATCGGCGTATATTGTGAGGTACCCAATTCGACGCCAGCGCGCCCGGTGACCACGCCCGGGCGCCCCGAAGACCAGCTGCCAGGGAGTTTCCGCTTGATGTTTCGTGTCTTACACCTGAGAGCCAGCCTGGCCGCCGCTGGCCTCCTGGCTGCCCTGTCGGCCAGCCCCGCCGCCAGCCAGACCTTCCCGGCCACGCCTGCCGGCGCCCCGAATCCCGCCGACGTCAACTTCATGACGGGAATGATCCCCCATCATGCCCAGGCGGTGCTGATTGCCGGCTGGGCGGTCGAGCGGACTGTCCGTCCGGACCTCAAGGTCCTCGCCGAACGGATCATCGTGGCGCAGCGGGACGAGATAGAGCTGATGCGGATGTGGCTGCAGGACCGCGGGCAGCCGGTCCCCGCCGCGGACGCCACCCACCACCGCATGGTGCACGATGGCATGGAGCACGACATGCTCATGCCAGGGATGCTCACCGAGGCCGACCTGAAGCAGCTGCGCGAGGCCTCCGGCAGCGAGTTCGACCGGCTCTTCCTGACCTTCATGATCCGCCACCACGATGGAGCACTGGTCATGGTGGAGGAGCTCTTCGGATCCTACGGCGCCGCCCAGGACGAGGTGGTCTTCCGCTTCGCCTCCGATGTCTTTGCCGACCAGACCACCGAGATCGACCGGATGCAGCAGATGCTCACTTCGCTACCCGCACCTTGACCGATCAGCCGAGCGGGAGCACACCCCCGCTTACTGCTCACTGCTCACTGCTCCCCGTTCCCTGTTCCCTGTTCTTCCCCCGGAGATGTTCATGCCCCTCGCCCCACGCTCGGTGATTCTGCTGGCCGCCCTGTCGGTCGGACTCTCCGCGTGCGCCTCCTCCTATTCGGGTGGTGCGCCCGCCGGTCCTGCTCCGGCCATTTCCATGGCCAAGGAGCCGCCCAATCCCGATCCGCGCGTCGGCCTCGCGGCGGGCCGCTACAACGCCGCCCAGGCGTTCTGGAACCTGCGGATGCTCTCCACCACGCCATCGCCGTCGCCCTTCGACGAGAACACCAACTCCGACCTGGCCTTCACCGGCAACTACGCCATCCAGGGCAACTACAACGGCTTCGTCATCTGGGACATCAGCAACCCCAGCCGGCCGCGGGTGACGCTGCCCTACCTCTGCCCCGCCTCCCAGAGTGACGTTTCGGTCTACGGCAACCTGCTGTTCGTTTCGGCCGAAGGCCTGACCGGGCGGGTGGACTGCGGCACCCAGGGCGTCCCCGATCCGGTCAGCGCCGAACGGGTCCGCGGCGTGCGGATCTTCGACATCAGCGACATCCGCAATCCGCGCTACATCACCAACGTGCAGACCTGCCGTGGCTCGCACACCCACACCGTCGTGAGCGACCCGAACGACGCGGCGCATGTCTACATCTATATCTCAGGTTCCTCGCGAGTGCGCTCGTCCGAGGAGCTTCCGGGCTGCCTCGACGCCCCCCAGTCCGACCCGAACACCGCGCTCTTCCGTATCGAAGTCATCAAGGTGCCCCTGGCCAACCCGGCCGCAGCCCAGATCGTCAGCGGCGCGCGCATCTTCGAGGGTCTGACGGCTCCGCCGCGGCGCACGCAGCCGGTG
>JBHEPH010000072.1:0-12588 GCA_046260395.1 Gemmatimonadales bacterium | reverse complement strand
CCCCCCGCCAGTACCCCCGGCTCGGCTGCTCCCCCAGAAACCGGATCGGCGCGGCCGCCGTCCCCACCGCGCTCAAAGATCCTTGCACGTTGATCCAGGCCCCAGACGCGGCTTGTACAATGGTGCCTGGCCCTACCGTCAAAGATGACCACAGCGTGATACTGCCGACGAGTCGGTAGTGAGCACATCCGGGAGATCCCGCAGTCCACTGAGTAGATGCCGATATGTTTCCCTGAACCTCGATGGGGGCAGGACATGTCCCCGCGGACACCGTGGCCACCACAGTGTTTGAAGGTGCCGACACTCCCGCGCCATTGTAGGCTAAAACACGATATGAATAGCTGCTTCCAGGCGATACAGCGTTGTCAGCATACCCGGCCACGTTCGCCCCTGTGGTGCCCACTTGAACGAAGGTGCCCGTCCCCGACAGTGCCCTTTCGATCCGGAAGCCATCCTCATTGTTGGCGTTATCCGACCAGGCCAAGGATACAACACCAGGCCCTGTAAATGCGGCGAGATTGGTTGGGGACGTCGGAATCACTTGACCGCTTTGGCTTCCAGTTTGAAAGTAGAGCGCTGAGCTCTGAGTGGACTCGACTGAGCCGTTGAGAGTGGTTGCACCCCAACGGTATCCGCGCTGTGCCTGCAATATGCCCGACGGGAGTGTGAAGGATGTACCGGATAGCGGTGTCGTGGTCGTCCCACTGGCGTTGGGATATACAAGTGTATTGGTGACAAGGTCACGGATGTATAGCCCGTATCCTGTTGCGCCCGCCACTGCGCTCCAACTTAGGGTCGGTATCAGGGTGCCGAGCACTGGTCCAGGAGCGGCGGCGGTGCCAGGGCTCAGCGGAGTGGGTGGCACAAGCGACCCGGGACCAGCCGTGACAGTGTAGCTGACGTTCAGTGTAGCTGGGCTGTTGGAGATGTTTCCCGCGCCCCCGATCATGACAGTGGCATTGTAGGTTCCCACGGCAAGATTGGTGGTGTTCGGTCGGACATTGAGGGTTGCTGGAGCTGTGGTGCCGCTCAGCGTCGGAGCGCCGAGCCAGCCAGTGGGCTGGCCGGCGGCATAGGTGACGGAGGCGATCGCAAGACCGGATAGGGTACCGCTCCCACCGTTGTTGATGGTCACGGTTTGGGACGGGGGCAGCGAGGCGGCGGATGAGCTGTTGAAATCCAAGCTGGATGGCGTGAAGGTGATGGACGGCGCGCCACCAGGCGGCACTGGGCAACCAGTCGCCAGCTCCGAGACCTGAGTCGCCAGAAATGCCCTCAGAAAGCTGCTAGTGATGGGGTCAGTCAGGTAACCGTCATCAATAGAGTGCAGTGCCACTCCCGCTGCAAATTTGGCCTGAGCGTATGCTTCGAACTTCAGTGCGAAGGTACTGGCGAACTTGAAACGAGCGAGGTACTCATCATACCAATCCGTTTGCGGAGTGACGAACGTCGCAACTTCACCAAGCTGGAGAAACGGGAGCAGGAGCAAGACGTCTTGCGACTGTGCGCTGAAGCCGAGGTATGATGCACCGGACCCGCGCACGATCATGTCTCGGCTCTTTGGCTCAGTCACGGGGCGCATTATCCGTGACGGCGGCGCCACTGACACGACCCCGACACACGACATCAGCCCGGGTGCGGCGCGATCTCGTAGAACCGCGAGAGCATCCCGTGCTAGCAGGTTACCCTGCGAGTGCGCGACAATTAGCGCCTTCCCCCCCTTCGCCCAAATCGCCTCAATCGTTTTAGCCAGTCTCTCGACATCGGTGCTTTGGGGATCGTTGTTGAGTAGTTGCCCGATGGCTTCGATGACGTCAAGCCCACCCCCGAGCTTGCTCATACAGGATTGCACCTCATCCCAATACGTGTCAAACCGAAAGCGGAACTTGGCGCTCGCAAGGAAATAGCACACGGCGATAACGCCATCTGCCTCCTTCATTGATCGATTCAGGCTCACGCCCAGCGGGAACTTCACTGGATCACTGACTTCAGTCCCGACTAGAAGTGGCTTAAGGTGATTGACTGCAGTTGCACAAGCTGTGGACAGGTCGGTATTAATTCCGTTCACATAAACAATCGCCACTTCCACTCCGGGTCCGATCTCCGGTAACCCGGGGCAGGGCGTCACCGGTACGCCGGCGGGTTCGCCTGCCGTCCCGGCTGGAGCGTAGGCATCGAGTCCGGCCTGCATCGCCCGCCAGAGTGGGGCCGCATCGGCGACCGGGTCGAGGCTTACGGCGATCGCCCGTAGCAGGCGTTCTCGTGTCCCTGCGGGACCCACCGTCTCGTACAACTGGTTGAGTTCGGCTTGTAGTGCCTGCCATGCTGCGCCGGGATCGGGGTTGGTTCGAAGCGCCGTCAGGCTTTCGACCAACGGTTGATCCTCGGGGGGGATAGCCACGATCGAGTCCGCCATCGCGACCAGGGCCATGTCGCGGTCAACGGTCATTACACCGGCAAGCGGGATGAGCGTTCCGTCGAGCTGGGCCACGGGAATTCCGTAACCCGGCTTGGGGCTCAAGGCGTAGGGAAGCTGCGTGCCGATCGGATAGGTTGAGGTCCCGACGGAGAGCGACGAGATGACACCCGACCCGACAACGACCGTCAAGGTGGCGGTCGGCACTTGGACATTGATTGTCGCCGTCCCAGACCGTCCACCGACCGTCGCGGTGATCGTTGCCTGACCTGGCGCTACCGCCGTTACCAAACCCGCAGCCGATACCGATGCCACTGCGGGTGCGCTGCTGCTCCACGATGGCGTACCAGCCACGCTGTTCCCCCCGGCCGTGCGGGCGATCGCGGAAAGCTGCTGGGTCTGACCCGGGGAAAGTACGGCTACGGCTGGTGTGACCTCCACCGTGGCAACAACATGAGCGGGCGGTGGAGATACAATGTCCTTGCCGTCTCTACCACACCCCATAGATGCGAGCAGCAACCCTACGGTTGCCAGGACGGCACAACGATGCGAGTTCGCCGGGAGGGATGCCTTCATCGCACGCTCATGCCCCTCTCCACTTCTACAATCGCTATAGGGAGCCTGCCTAGCGCGCTCCGTTTCTGGCCATCGCCTGCCCACAAGGCATCACCGAAGCAGGGCACCCCCCGCCTACCTCATGGCAACACAAACCCCACCATGACGGTGTCACCCGTGGCCATCACCTTGTCACGATTGACATTGAACACTTGACTGTCCGTCCCACCCGGCCTGAGCGCTGCAATGGCACCGTTAAACCGATACTCAAACGGCGTTTGGCTCTGGGCTGTCACCCGGATCACCACCGTGTGCTGGCCACTTGCCACACATGTTTCGGGCACCATCATGTAGAGAACCTGCTGCGGCGCGCTGTGGGTGAGAGACTGTTTCGTCTGGCCATCCACAGTCAGAGTGGCGCCCATCAGGTTATTCGGAATCCCGAACACCCCAATCGTCCCGGCGATCCCCCATTCACAGGCGGGTTCCGTGGTGCCCGTGCCGCATCCCGTCAGGGCTGCAAGGGTCATTACCGTGAGCCCGAGCGGAAAGCATGAACGCTCGTTACCGTGTGGCAATCCCAGCCATGGCGAGGGCTGCCACACTGGATCCTGAGGATGATCCCGGGCCTTCATCTGCTCCCCACCACCCCAAAATCAAATAGCCGGTTCGGGCTGGCCGCTCCCCCGGCGCTTCCCATCGGGCCCGCGACGCTGAGGAAGGCATACTGACCGACCGACAGCGGGTGCGTGGTCAGAACCCGATACACTCCAGGGGACAACCGTTCCAGCGTGAACTGCACATTCGCTTTGTCATCGGTTCCCATCTCGGCGCCAAAGGCGCCGGCCTCTCCGACGGTAACCTCTCGGGTATTGGATTTCACTTCGAACTTCACCAGGCTGAACTCATTCGGGCTGGTCAGCTGGGCGAACCAGGAGTTGCTGGCACTGAGACCAGGGTTCTGCTGCTCGAAAACAAAGTAGAACTCTACATGCTGGTCATTGATCTGGACCGCCGCCCTCGGGCTGCGGACCACGGCCTTGATCTTCGCCTTGGAGATGCCGCCTGTCAGCGCCGCGCCCAGCATGTTGGCAGTTCGGCTGGCGGAATACACCGTCGGTTCCAGGCGTATCGGTGCCGCTGTGGGGCGGCTGGGGAGGTACATATAGATTCCTGCCTCCCGCGGGATCCGGCTGGATGGGAGCGGGTTGGTAGCTGAACGCGGCTCTGACGCGATGCTACCCGGAGCCGGGGCCGGGCCGGCCGGACTGCCCATCGGCGGGCGCGCATTGGCTGGTGGTGGTTGGGGTGCTGTCGAGGGGGGAAGCACAGCAAGGGCTTCCGTCGCACCCCCCGGCCGTGAACTGCCCCCCGCCTCCATCATGACTTGGATGATGGCGCGAGGCACCTTCCGCTGTTGGAGCACCACCAGTCCTTCCGTGGTAACATCGAAAGCTGTGCTCGAAGCACGAATCTTGGCGATTATCAAGTCGTTGGGGAGTCGCCCCTCCACCATCTGCAGGACCGCCTGGTTCGTGACCACGTCCGCCGCCGCAGCCTCGGCAGCGCTCTGCAACATCACCTCGATGAGTGCCTTTGGGATCTCGCGCTGGCGGAGGCCGACCAACCCGGATGCGGTCACGTCGAACGCATTCGGGGAGTCGAGGATCTTTGCGATGATGAGCTTCCGGTCGAGCTTTGCCGCCACCAGGGCAGCAATCGAAGCGTTCGTCAGCACTTCGCCCGAAGGGCCCTCGGATTGGGCTGCGGTGCGGCCCTGGACGCCAGCCAGCAGCACGACGACCAGAACGGCGGCCAATCTCCTGCAGATCATCGAACTGTCCTCGTGATGGGTAACCTAGAAGCCAAAGTCAATGCCTACTGAGATGTAGGACGCCCCGAAGCCGGCGCGAGCAACGAATGCCGTGGTCTCCTTGAAGAAGTACCGAACCCCGCCTTGCCCACCGAGAAAAAGGCGGCTGGCCGCTGCACCGGCAAACTGATCATCCCAGGACACCACGAAGTACCCGAGGGCCAGCCCGACGAAGGGATCCCACCGGGTGTCCTCCACCTCGAAGTGGTAGCTCCCGGTTGCCCCGAGGGCCAGATAACTCACGCCCACCGACCCGAACCCGGCGCCGGAGTTGTAGGACCAGTAATCAACCAACGCGCCGATCCCGATGCGATCCTCGCGGGCAACCTCAAACTGAGCACCAAACGCCGGGGCACCGCCGACACCGCTCAACCCGATCCGCGGGCCAAGAAACTTGCGCCCCGGCTCGTACTGGGCCTCCACGACCGTGGCGAAGAGGGTGGTGGTGAGGATGATGAGCGCTGCAGCACGGCTGAGTCCGGCCATGGTTCGGTACTCTAAAGGAAGGTGAACGGTCGGATCCGCGTCCGAGGAGGAGCGTCGGAACACCTTGCCCCCTCCCCCACCAGCCCGTACCTTCTCCAGTGCGACCCGAAGAAGTCCCGGACCATACCACGTGACGGCTGAAGCAAGGCGTTGTTCCGTGGGGGAGACCCCGACGTCACCCCCAATGTGCAACCCGAGTGGTCACGCGAGCGTCACATGCCCTTGGCACATGCGTCATCCCCCCGTCACGCCGACCCGGGTCCGGCCCTCCGGCTCCGGACTCTCGGCGCCCTCTCGCTCACTCTGGACCGTCCAGGAACCAATCACCACGCCCCCCCCCTCCTGATCGGAGGCAAGGCAATCGCCCTTGTCACTTATCTGCTTTGCTCCCCCGGACGCTCCGCCAGCCGCGACCTCCTGGTTGACCAGTTCTGGAACGACGCCGATCCCGTCCGCGGCCGGCATGCGCTCCGGCAGTTGATCCTCCGCCTCCGCCAGCAGCTTGGCGCCTCGGCTATCACCAGCGAAGCCGGACGCGTCATCCTGCGGGCGCCGGTGCGCTGCGACCGGGACGAGTTCCGATCCGCCATCGAGGAGGCTCGATTCCTGGATGCCGTGAAGGTCTACGAGGGTGATTTCTTCAGCGCCTTCGCGGCCCCCGGGGCCGGGGAGTTCGAGACCTGGGCCGAGGGCGAGCGGACTACCCTGCGGCTGGCGTTCCTGCGGGCCGCTAGGGAAGCCGCCACCACTGCCCTGGACGAGGCCGACTACCGGTCTGCCATTGCGGTGGCCATAAAGGCCAGGACGCTCTGCCCCGGCGACCAGTCTGCCTGGCGGCTCCTGATCGAGGCGTACCTCGCATCCGGCAATACCGCACCTGCCCAGATCGAGGCCGACAGCCTGCGGGCCCTGCTGGGCACTGTGGGCGACCAGCCCGAGCCGGCCACCCTGCGGCTGCTGGAGCGGCTGCGAGGTCCAGCCAAACCCACGCGGGCCCTCGAACCCTGGGATCCCCTTGCCGCCCCCGAACTGGTGGGCAGGACCCGGGCGTTCGCCTCCCTCACAGGGGCCTGGGATGCCTGCCAACGGCTTGGCGCCCAGCACGTCCATGTCACCGGGCCGGCAGGGTTGGGCAAGAGTCGGCTCCTCGGTGAGCTCGCCAGCAGGCTGCGGCACGGCAACGGACAGGTGGCCATGGTGCGCGCTCGCCCCGCCGACCGGGATCGGCCGGGAGCCTTCCTCGCTGACCTCGCTACTGCGCTTGGCACGCTTGATGGGCTCAAGGGCGCCTCCCCTGCCTCACTGGCCGAGCTGGTGGCCCTGGCGCCATCCGTCTCCGGCATCATCGACCCGAAAGCCGGTCACCCCAGGCCCCAGGCCACGACGACCGCCCAGATCCTGGCCCTCGTGGACATTGTGGGAAGCGTGGCGGAGACGCGCTCCCTCGCCTTGCTTATGGATGATCTGCACTGGGCCGACCTCCCGTCGCAGGAAATTCTGCAGGGTGTGACCGACCGGGTGACATCATCCAGGGTGCTTATCGTCACGGCGTCACGTGAGGGTAGCCCACTGGGGACAACCAGGATTCCATCCGCCGAAATTGCACTCCAACCGCTCTCCCCACCGGCCATCGCCGCGCTGGTCGCCAGCCTGGGCGCCGATCCCGCCGACCCGTGCACTGCCGAGTTTGCCGCCGCAATCCATGCCACCAGCACCGGATCGCCGCTGATGGCCTTGAGCCTGCTCCGGGGAGTCCTGCAACGGGGGTACCTCCTCCTCGAGACCGGAAGCTGGACCTGGCAGGACTTCCCGGCTGCGTTGCGGCTCGTGCAGGAATCCGACCCCTTGGCCCGGCAGATCGAGGCCCTCGACGCGGAAACCCGTCGGATCTTGCTGTGCCTCGCGGCAACCGGGGGGCCAGTGGATACCGAGGACCTGGTTGCGGCCTGCCACGCCACCCCATCAGCCCTCCAACGCCTCGAGGTAGAAGGGCTGGCCCTGGCTCGCGTGGGCAAGGCACAGGTCGCCCATGACGCGGTGGGCACGCGGGTCCTGGAGTTGGCGGACCCCGGAGAGTTGAAGGAGATGCATGTGGTGCTGGCCACGCGTGCGGAGGCGCACTTGGAGCGCGACGAGCATGCCTACTATCGCGCCGCCAGCCATCTGCGCCTGGCAGGGGAACCGGAAGCGCTTCAGCGGTTGTTCCACCGTCGGGTGCGGATGTCCCGGCGCCGCCGGGACGGCCACACCCCGGACGATCTCGCACGACTGGCACTCGGTTCGGCGGCGGGCAATGAGGAGGTTCGCGCCCTGGTACGAACAATTCCAGCCACCGAACGCCTGCTGTTCACGCCCTCACGGCGCCTGGGGCTCGCCACTGCCGCCGGGCTGCTGGTGCTGCTCCCGTTTGTCAGCAGCGGGCTGGGCCAGCGCGCACCCGAGCCCGAGGCTGAGCTGCTGGTGGCCGCCGCGGACCGGCCCGGCGGCGATCGGATCTCGTTGTATGCCGTTCCCGTTCGGCGGGATCGCTGGCAGCGCCAGGATTCCATTTCCCCGTCAGAAATCCGGCGGTTGCGTCGGTTGCCGCCGGGCGTCGAGCCGTACACGACCTTCGTGGCGCTGCCGGGCGCCCGCCAATTCGCCTTCGACCGCTTCATGCCGGACTCCGGGGGAATTGACCTATTCCTGCTCGATCACCGTAACGAACTGGTCCGGCTTACGGCGACAGTCGGGGATGACTTCGCCCCAACCGTGGCCCCGGATGGTTCCGGCTTGGCCTTTGCTACTGCGCGATGGACTCCCCGCGGCGACGAGAACGCCGATATCGCGATGCTCAATCTTTTCACTGGCGAAATCAGGCAGCTCACCCACGGGCGGGATTACGACACTCATCCCGTCTGGTCGGCCGACGGGACCCGAGTGGCGTTCTCGCGAAGACACGCCGAAAGCGGTGAGGCACACTTGTGCGTCATCACCGTTGATGGAACGCGGTTGAGCTGCAGCCACGGAGTGGTCGACTCCCCGTTGGCGATTGCAGGGTGGGTGAACGACTCCACGATTGTTGCCACCCGTGACCTTGTTGGCCCCAAGATCGAGCTCGTCAGGTGGCACACGGGCGTTGATGATGTGCAGCCCCACAAGACGCTTGCGCACACTGGAAGGTGTGAACCAAGATACGTCTGGTACGCCTGCCTCGGAGCAGACCCCACCAACTCCCCAGCGGTCTGGATCTCTTCGGGTGAAACCGAGAAGCTGCTACCCCTTTACGCGACGCCGGAGGGACGCGTCTGGATGGCGTGGCTCCCGGCGGTCGGAGGGGAGAGATCACTTGAGGGGCTGAGTTTTGTTGGCACCGGCACCAGCGCCTACGTCGGGCTCACCCATCACCTGACGGCTGATGGACACGATAGAACCGGGGCCAGTCGGCCTGTGCCACGCGGCGTGATGCACTGGCTCGCGAGGGACACCGCCGTGGCGGTCATCGACTCAGTGACCGGGGTCCTCACGCCACGGCGGTCTGGAAGCGTCTGGATCACCGCCAGTGCCGGGGGCTGGCGAACCGATTCGCTCCGGATCACAATACTTGAGCCCGAGTCACGCACCGTCTTCCGGGAAGACTGGGCAGACCTTGCCATGCCACACTGGGAGCCCGGCGGCGATCCGTCGCCACAGATCGCTCCGGGTCCGGGCGGCGCACTTGGCCTCCTCAACAACGGGGACGCTCAGTTCGATAGTGGAGTGTTCACTCGCACCCGGATCCCCTCACCAATGGGGATGGGCTTCGAAGCGATTGTTTCCACGCCGCTTACCTCTGACAAATGGCAGAGCGTGAAGTTTTCCCTCATCGCCAACCCAGGGTGGGTCCGTAGCGGGCTTAATGGCACGGGAGCATGTGCCTTCCAGTATCCCGCCTCTGAAGGGCCCGCGTTCCGGAGTAAGGCAGGTTTCAGCTCAGTCTCCGCGAAAGTAGAGGTGGACCTGCCTCCGCCGTTCCGGTCCGGCGCCTGGTACGTCGTTCGCATCCAGCGTTTTCCAGACCACACCTGCGGGCTCGCCATCAACGGGGAGTTCATCAGCCGACTGCCCGCCAGCGGCCCGCCGCCCGAGCACGTCTCGATCGGACTCTCCGGGCAGACCGTCGGGACCGCCATGCTGGTCGGGCCGCTGGAAGCATGGACCGGCGTGCGCACCGACATTGCCTGGGGGGCTCCGGGTGAAATCCGGCCACTGCGTGCGGTTGGGCCGCGCCCCGTAGAGACGCCCTGATAAGGCGTCTCTACGGGGCGTCTCTACCCGGCGCCAATCACCGTACCACGAACCGCACCGTATCCCGCACCGAGCCCGCCATCGGCACATGATCCCCCCAGGCCAGGATCGCGATGATCCGGTGCTCGCCCGGCGGCAATGCTTCCAGCACATACTCGCTCACGCCGCTGCCGAGGTGCACGTAGCCCTCGGCGGCAGGGATCGGCTCACCGTCCGGCGTGGGGTCGAGGTTGATGAGCAGGTGGTGGTGTCCGATTCCCTCTTCCCGGACGCCCGACGCCGGGGCAATCGTGATGCCACTGGCGGACAGGCGCAGGGTGAACGGCAGGGTGATCGTGTCTCCGGCAGCCGGGGCCACGATTTCGACGGTCGGAGTCGCCGGGGGCGCCTCAACGACAGCCTCTTCGGCAGGCCGGGGGCTGCACCCGGCTAGGACACCAAGCACCGCGGCACAGGCGGCCAGCTGGCTGGCCTTGGGGGCGGACAACATCGGCTCACTCCTCGGATGGGATACGAATAGCGTCCCGGAATCTAGCCGAGAAAGCGTGGAATTGCCTGTGGCATGGTCGGAATGCCGGTACCCCGCTCAGGGCCGAGCCAGCAACTGCCGCTGCAGGCTGTGCATCACCGTCCAGAACGCCATGTACGCGTCGTGCAGCGCCTGGCTGTGCACCGACGCCTTGAAGTTGGGATAGGCTATGTCCGCCACCCGCCTCCGGATCGCCTCCGCCACGACCTCCCTGGGCACGACGGCACGAAAGGCAAAGTCCGCGTCGGGGGTCCTGGCCACGTCCACGCCGGGAAAGATGGCCTCAAGGTGCCCCTCAAGTCTTGCCCGCACCAGCAGGCTGTCCGGCTCGTCACGATGGGCCACGATCGAGAGAAAGCTGTCATTCAGGCAGATCCACACGGGGACACTCCAGGCTCAAGGGCTGGAGGAATATGCCCCCCCGGTGTGACAATCCGCTCTGCCCCGTGCCCTCCCACACAAAAGGGGAACCACCCCGCCGGGCAGTCCCCCTTGCCACTCGCTCCCGCCATCCCACGGCGAACCACCCCCCGTTCCCCGTTCCCCGTTCCCCGTTCCCTGTTCCCTGCCCCTAGTGCATCACTTCCCAGTACTGCATCAGCAGGATCAGGATCACGATGATGGTGGTGGCAATGATGATCGGGAAAACAAACAGGCTGGTGAGCAGCTTCCCGTCGCTCTTGAGGTGCATGTAGAACATCGCCACCAGCGCAAACTTGGCCGCCGAGAGGACGATCAGGACCGGCACCAGGGTGGCGGCCATGAGCTCGTGAAGCGGCATCGTCGGCCGGTGGGCCATCTCGTAGGCCAGCACCTCGAGGGCGGTGAGGGCGAACAGCACCACCGCAATCTGGACGTAGGTGGCCGTCCCCGGATGGTGGTGCTCCGCGGCGGCGTGGCTCTGGGCGTCGGCGCTCATCCACTCACCTCATCAGGTAGACGACGGGGAAGATCACGATCCAGACCACGTCCACGAAGTGCCAGTAGAGCGCGGCCATCTCGAGGTTCAGCGCCTTGTGGGCGGGCAGCTTGCCGCGAATGGCCAGCACCAGCAGGGTGGAGAGCCAGAGCACGCCCAGGCTCACGTGGGTGCCGTGGAAACCGGTCAGGACATAGAAGCTGGACGCAAAGACATTGGTGCTGAACCCCAGCCCCTTGTGATAGAAGTGCTGGAACTCGTAGACCTGCATCCCCACGAAGAACAACCCGCAGAGCACGGTCAGGCTCAGCCACATCACCAGCTTCTTCTTGTCGCCGCGCTGGGCGCCGTTGAGCGCCAGCACCACGAAGAAGGAGCTGAACAGCAGCACGGCGGTGCCGAAGGTCACCAGCGGAATCTCGAAGATGTCCGCGGCGGTGGGGCCGCTGATGCTCTTGTCCTTGTTGACGAGGTAGACCGAGATCAGCGACGCGAAGAACAGGCACTCCGACCCGATGAAGGTCCAGATCGCCAGCTTCCGGTTGTCGATCCCCGTCGTGGTCTCGGGGTGTGCCGCGTGGGCCGCAGTGGACACGTCGTGAATCTCCGTCTCTCGAGGTCAGCCGGCGGGCTCGAACGCCCAGCTGAAGATGCCGTAGAGCATGATGGCCACGCCGCCCAGGGTCAGCATCCACCAGGGCCAGGCGGCGGCGGTGAACAGCACCGACACCCACACGATCGTCACGCCGATGGCCGCCACCAGCGGCCGCCACGACGGATTGGGCATGTGGATCCCTGCCCCGCTGTGGTGCGCGGGCTCCGGGAGGTGGCCGCCCGCCGCCCGGCGCGCATCCCACTGCGGCTCCGCGCTGTGCACCGTCGGCACCTCGGCGAAATTGAACTCCGGCGGCGGCGAGGGAATCGACCACTCCAGGGTGGCGCCATGCCACGGGTCGGCCGGGGCAGTGGCCGGGCCACGGTGGGCCTTCCAGATGTTGTAGATGAAGACCAGGAAGGACGCCGCGATCAGGAACGAGCCGACCGTCTGCACCATGTTCCAGAGCTCGAAACCCAGCCCCTCGGGATAGGTATACACCCGGCGGGGCATCCCGTTCAGGCCAAGGATGTGCATCGGCGCAAACGTCAGGTTGAAGCCCACGAACATCATCCAGAAATGCACCTTGCCGAGCCCCTCGCCGAGCAACCGGCCGAACATCTTGGGCCACCAGTAGTAGGCACCGGCCGTGATGGCAAAGATGCTGCCGCCGAAGAGCACGTAGTGGAAGTGCGCCACGATGAAGTAGGTGTCGGTCTGCTGCAGGTCGGCGGGCGGCGAGGCATGCATCACGCCCGAGAGCCCACCAATGATGAACATCGCGATGAAACCGAGCGCGAAGTACATCGGCGTCTTGTACTGGATGGAGCCGCCCCAGACCGTGCCGATCCAGTTGAAGATCTTCACCCCCGTGGGGATGGCGATCAGCATCGTGGTCAGCGAGAAGAAGGTGTCGGCGTACGGCCCCATGCCGGTGGCGAACATGTGG
>JBHEPH010000071.1:0-12672 GCA_046260395.1 Gemmatimonadales bacterium | reverse complement strand
GCATAGGTCAGGATGATGGCGCTGCGGGGCTCGAGGACCTGTCCGGCGCTGAGGTCGCCCGCGAACTGGGCATACGCCACGAACTCGTTGAGGGTGGTCTTGATGCCGATCAGGCTGCCGACGTAGGTGGTGTCCTGCCAGGGCACGCCCATGACCCATGCCAGTGGCCGCAGGATGAAGCCCAGGATGCCCTGCAGGCTCAGGTCCGGCATGCCGACCAGCCCGCCGCCCCAGCCGAGCATGAAATTGAGCATGGCCACCAGGGCCACGAAGGCCATCAGCATCGCGGCCACGTTGATGGCGAGCTGCACACCCTGCGCGGCGCCGTTGGCTGCGGCCTCGATGACGCTGCCAGCGGACTTCTCGACTTCCAGGCGGAGGCTGCCCTGCGTCACCGGCACCTCGGTCTCGGGCACCAGGATCTTTGAGAGGATCAGTCCCGCCGGCGCGTTCATCACACTCGCCGCCAGCAGGTGCGCGGCGATACCCGGGAAATAGCCCGACAGCATCCCGACGTAGGCGGCGAGCACCCCGCCGGCGATGGTGGCAAAGCCGCCCACGATGACGGTGTTGAGCTCGGAGGAAGTCATGGTCTTGATGAACGGCCGGACCAGCAGCGGCGCCTCGGTCTGGCCCAGGAAGATGTTGCCCGAGGCTGAGAGCGTCTCGGCGCCCGAGGTGCCGAGCGTCTTCTGCATGCCCCAGGCGAGCCCCTTCACCAGCCATTGCATGATGCCGAGATAGTACATGACCGCCATCAACGAGGAGAAGAAGATGATGGTCGGGAGCACGTTGAAGGCGAAGAACGCGCCGGTGTTGGCGAGCATTCCCGTGCTGACATCGAGCTGGCCACCCGGGCCCGGCAGGCCCACCGGCACGTTGGACTGCACCAGGTTGCCGAAGACGAAGCGAGCGCCCTCCTCCTGGAAGCCGAGGAGACCGGTGATGACCGCCCCGATCTTCTGGAACACCAGCCGACCAATCTCGGTCTTCAGGACGATGACGCCGAACACCGCCTGGAGCCCGAGGCCGCTGGCCACCAGCCGCCAGTTGATGGCGCGGCGGTTGCTGGACATCAACACGGTCAGGCCGATCATGGTGGCGATGCCGAGCAGGCCGATCAGCCGGGAGGCGAGGGGTGTGTCGAGCCCCGATTGGGCCTCGGCCAGGCGCTCCCCCGCGGTCTGCAGCAGGAACAGCGCGTTCACGTGATGTCCTCGAGCTCGTCACGCACCCGGTCGAAGAGCGCCTGACGATCGGGCAGCGGCAGGAAGGCACCAGCACAGGCTGTGAGGATCATGTCGTCAATCTCCTCCCGGGTGAACCCGAGCTCGCTGTGGGCCAGCCAGTATTCGTCGGACAGGGACACCCCGCTCATCAGCCAGCTGTCGGTGCACAGCGTGACCGACAGGCCGGCGTCGTAGTAGCGCCGCACCGGATGTTCCGCCGCGCGCTGCACGGCCCGAGTCTGCAGGTTGCTGGTGATGTTGGTCTCGATCAGAATCTGGCGGTCGCGCACGTAGTCCTGCAGCGCCGGTTTCTCGTGCAGGCGCGTGCCGTGGCCGATCCGCTCGGCGTGGCAGCGGTGGATCGCCTCCGCAATGGAGGCGGGGCCCCACGCCTCGCCGGCGTGCACCGTGACGTGCAACAGCCCGTGGACCGCGATGTCGAACGCCTCGCCGTGGATGCCCGGCGGCCGCCCTGCCTCCCCACCGGCCAGATCGAAGGCGACGACACCCTGGTCCTTGCAGCGCACCGAGTGCTCGGCGATCTGCACCGACACCTCAGGCTCGTAGTGGCGCAACGAGCAGTTGATGATCCGCGCCGGGATGCCAAAGTCTGCCATCCCCCGCTGAAGGCCGCGCCACTCCGCGGCCACCACTGCGTCCATGTCCAGCCCCTGCCGGGTGCTGAGCAGCGGGCAGTAGCGGACCTCGAGGTAGCGGAGGTTGTCACCCACCGCGTCCTCGACCATCTCGTAGGCAACCCGCTCGATCGCCTCCGGAGTCTGCAGCAGGGCGATCGTCAGCTCGAACCGCGCGAGGTAGTCCTCGAGGTGCTCGGCATCATCCACCAGCATGTAGCGCTTGAGTTCAGCGGGGTCCCGGCTGGGGAGTTCCACCTTGGCCGGACCGGCCAGCTCGACCATGGTCTCGGGCCGGAGCGACCCATCCAGGTGAACGTGGAGCTCCGCCTTGGGGAGACGAGCCACGAGTTCAGGTGTCAGCATCAGGCTCCCGGCGGGCAGAGATGATGACGCGGATGATGGCGCCCGCCGAGAGGATCTCGTCCGGTGCCAGGCGGATGCCACGTCCATCGGTGATGTAGGCGCCGCCAGCAGCGAGGCGATCGGCCAGGTCCTGATCGAGCGCCGCCACCGCCTGCAGCGCGGTGCCGCTTGGCGCGATGTGCACAGGCTTCTCGTTCACGAACACAGGCATCATGTCAGCGCTCAGGGGCGGCGTGCCGGACGCATCCGGATCTCGGTGGGCGGGGCAACGGGCTGCGGGAGCTGGCGAAGGTAGCGCACCAGATTGTCCACGTCCACCGACCCGCCATCCACCTGCGGTGCGCCGGCCAGCATCGCATAGCCGCTGCCGCCCTGGGCCAGGTAGTCCGGAACCGCCACGGTATAGCGGGCCGCTGGCCGGACCAGTCGGCCGCTGGCCATGCGCAGCGCCGTGACCCGGCTGCCACGGGGGCGGCTCATGTCGTACTCCACGACCAGTCCGGAGACGTGCGCGTTGGGGCCGTCCGCCCCCTCGGCCCGGAAGCTGTGTTCGATCATGTCGCGGAGCTGGGCACCGGTCAGCGTCACGCGCACGACGCGATTGCCGAAGGGGTGCACCAGGAAGACCTGTTCGTAGGTGACCCTGCCCATCGGCAGGGGGGCGCGGATGCCCGTGGTATTGATGAAGCCGATCTGGGCCCGGCCCCCGATCCGCAGTGCGTCGGCCACGATGTTGCCGAGAGGGTATTGCGCGCCGTCACGGGGAAGCGGCGCGGTGAAGGTGGCGACCCGCTGGTTGGCGATCGCTGCCACGGCGGGACGATAGGTCTCGAGCATCGCCTCGACCGCGGCATCCGTGACGCCATCGGCGTACACCGTCTCAACCCCGACGCGCCAGCGGCGGGTGCCATCGGCGGCCAGCACCAGGTCGGCCACGCCAACGGCCGTCCCGCTGCTGCGGGCCTGGACGATGGCAATGCCGTTGACGGTGGTATTGACGAGTGAGTGGGTATGCCCAGAGGCGATCAACTGCACCGCGGTGGAATCGAGCTCACGGGCCAGGTCGATGATCTCGCCGCGACACTCTGATCCGGCCTCGCAGAAGGCGCCCTCGTGCGCCAGGAGGATCGTCAGGTCGGCGCCCGCGGCCCGAACCTCATCCAGGACATCCTGAATGGCGGCCCGGCCGCTGCGGAACGAGAGCCCCTGCACGAACTCCGGCTTCACGATCTGCTTGGTAGAGGGGATCATGTACCCCACCAGCGCGATGCGCAGGCCGCCACGCTCCACCATAGTCCACGGACGCACCCAGTCAGGGCGCCGCCCGGTGGTGCTGTCGAACATGTTGGCGGCAAGCCAGGTGTAGCGCGACTCGGCCACCCGGGCCCGCAGGGTATCCTGTCCCCAATCCAGGTCGTGATTGCCGATGACGGCGGCATCCAATCCCATGGCGTTGAACGCCGCCACCGTGCTGCGACCGTAGACGAGGTTGGACTGCAGGGTGCCCTGCATCTGGTCGCCGCCGTCCACGCGCAGCACCGGGCAGGCACAGGCGCTGGCGCTGGAGTCCATCCAGCCCGCCAGCGCGGCGGCGCCGCCAACCGGACGCCCGTCAGACCAGGCATGCACCCGGGGCTCCACGGCCCCATGAAAGTCGTTGGTGGTGAAGATGCGGAGCAGCACGGAATCGCGTGGCAGGGCGGCGGAGCGGGCTGCCGCCAGCGCCTGCCGGCGGAGGTCGGCGGCCATGGCCGCGGGTGCCAGGCGCCAGTGCTCACGGTCAAAGTCCGCCGGGTTGAGCACCCCGCGGCGCTTGACGTCCTCCACCAGCAGGTCGCGGACATTTTCGTTCTGATCGTAGATGACCGGTGACCCGGCCAGCATGCCGAACCCACCGCCGCCACCCTGCCGGTAGTTGTTCAGCGCCAGGGTGAAGGTGTCGGCGGAGGCCACCGGGCGCTCGCGCACGGTAAGGGAGGTAATCCGCTGCCCAGGGGGCCGGGACAGGTCAATGGTGTAGTCGGCGCCCCAGACGATGTCATAGTTGTACCCGGGGATCGTGTCGCTGAAACTGGCCTGCCCCGCGGCGTTGACGCTGAAGTAGCGGGCACTCTGCTCCAGATAGGCCCGCAGGTCGGCACCGCTGATCCGGATGGCGCGGAGGGTGTTCTCGTAGGGGTAGAGCTGGGCGAGGTGCGCCAGCCGGACCGGTCCCGGCCCGAAGGCGGCACGGGTGTCGAATGGCGCAGTGGAAGACAGTTCCGTGCCGGCCCGCTGCCGCTGCACCTCATTCACCCAATTGATGATCGCTGTCGCTTCCATCCGGGAGGTTGCGGCACTCATCGGAGCCGTCACCTCGGCAAGCGGGGCAGTGTTCCAGGCCCGCACCAGTTCGTGCGCCTCGGCGAGCGCCATCTCCACGGTGGGATGCACCGGTACTCCCGCCAGCGGGATCTGCTCCCCGCGCTGCGAGGTGACGTCCCAGCGCCGCCCGCGGCGCACGAGCTCCACGTGCATCACGGCCAGCGACTGCGCGTAGGCCCGAGGCTGCATGAAGTGCACGCCGTTGATGACCGAATCGGTCATCTGTCGGTGGGAATGCCCCACCACCAGGAGATGGGGCCGGTCGGGCAGGTTTGCGAACTGCGCGGCCACGTTCTCCGGGCCGACGCCCGCCTCGTTGAAGGACGAGGTGCCGTCCATCCCGCTGTGGATCACCACCAGCGTGAAATCGGCGCGGCGGTTCAGGTCACGGACGATCGGCCGCGCGGCCGGCATGATCGGCAACACCGCCATCCGGCCGCGGACATTCGCCCGGTCCCAGACCATGACCCCGGGGGTGGTGAAGCCCGTCACCCCGATGCGCACTCCCTGGCGTTCCAGGACCACTGATGCCGGCAGTTCCAGGCGCCGCCGCGGCAGCTGCACGATATTGCCGCTGACGTAGTGAAACCGCGCCGACGCGATGGCGCGGCGCATGACGTCGAGGCCGAAATTGAACTCGTGATTCCCCGGGGTGGCCACGTCGTAGCCGGCGAGATTCATCGCCTCGATGACGGGGTGCGGGGTCCGGTCGTCCACCTGGCCGAAGTAGGCGCCGAAGGGATCACCCTGGATCAGGTCGCCGGCATCCACCACCACGACCTGGCCCGGGTGCGCCCGGCGCAGCGAATCAAGGATCGTCGCGGCGCGGGCGAGGCCACCGGGGTGTGGTGCATCGGTCACGTAATCCCAACCGGTGGCGCGGCCGTGCACATCGGTGGTGGCCACGATGACCAGCCGGGCGGTGTCGGGGCTCTGGGCAACGAGGCTGAGCAACAGTGGCAGGAGCATCGGACAAAGGTAGAGGGCGGAGGGGCAGGCGGGTAGGGCGGGCAGGGGGCGTGCCGCCGTGCATCAATCGTGTAACTCTGGCGCCCGGGCCCTAGCCGCCACCCCTCCTCACCGATATATTCGCCCCCACGTATATGGCATCAAACGAATCCCCCACGCAACTCCTGCTCACGATCGCCGAGCCGACCCGGCTCCGGATCCTGAACTGCCTGACCGCGGCGCCGCTGTTTGTCTCGGATCTCCAGGCCATTCTGGGGTTACCACAGCCGACGGTGTCGCGCCACCTGACGGTGCTCCGCAAGGCCGGTCTGGTCCGGGACACGCCAATCGCACAGTTCGTGCTGTACCGCGTGCGGCGTGAGGGCGGGCCCCAGGGTCGCCTGCTGCAGGCAATTCTTGATGCGATCGGCCACGACGAGGTGATGCGCGCCGAGCGGCACCGCGCCCTGGACCGCAACCGCACCCATACCCGGTCACAGTTCCCTGCGATGGCACGGGAGTTCTGACGATGCCCCCGGCAATATTTGATCTGTCCTGGAGCAGACGATGAGTCACCGAATCCTGGTCTGTGACGACGAACCGGATATCACCGCGCTGGTCGCCTACCACCTGGCGAAGGCGGGTTACCGTGTTTCCACCGCCGCCAGCGGCCCCGAGGCGCTCAAGGCGGCCCGCGACGAGCGTCCCGACATCGTCGTCCTGGACCTGATGCTCCCGGGCTTGAGCGGCTACGAGATCCTGAAGGAACTGCGGGCCCGGGAGGAGACCCGGGACGTCGGGGTGATCCTCCTGACCGCCCGGCGTGAGGAACCGGACCGGATCAAGGGGCTTTCGCTCGGCGCCGACGATTACCTGACGAAGCCGTTCTCACCCCAGGAGCTGACCCTGCGCGTGGCGGCCCTTTTGCGACGCCTCGCGGCGCCATCGGTCTCCAGCGGGTCCTCCGTGACCGCCGGCGACCTGATCATCGATCGCTCCGAGCATCGGGTGATCCTCAACGGCACCGAGCTGCAGCTCACGGCCACCGAGTACAAGCTGCTGGACATGCTGGTGGAACGACGGGGCCGGGTGCAGTCCCGCGAGCGGCTGCTGCAGGATGTCTGGCTGCACCAGCCGGACATGCAGACCCGGACCGTGGACATGCATATCCAGCGGCTCCGTTCCAAGCTCGGCGACCATGCCAACCTGATCGAAACGGTGCGCGGCTTCGGCTACCGGTTCCGCAACCCGGACCGCGCGGGGCGGAACCGGTGAGGTTTGCCGGGCGGCTGGTCACCGGCACGATCCTCGTGCTGGTGGTCACCATGACGATCCTGGTGATCGCCGCCGACCGGGCGCTGCGCGCGGATCTCGAGGACGACCTCCGCGTGTCACTCGAAGGCGAGGCGCGCCTGGTGCGGGATGCCCTCCCTGCCGACCCCGCCACGTGGCAGCAGGCGGTGATCCGGCTGGCCCAGGCGACCGAGCACCGGATAACCCTGGTTGATTCCACGGGCCGGGTCATCGCCGAAAGCGAGCTGGAGCGGCGCGCCCTGACGCTGGTCCCGAGTCATGCCGACCGGCCCGAGGTGCAGGGCGCCCTGGCCGGCGAGGCTGCCGCGGCCCGCCGACAGAGCCTTACCACGGGGCAGGAGCTCCTGTATGTCGCGGTGCCCGGCGGCCCGGGGGTGGTCCGGGTGGCCTCGGACCTGGCCGCCGTGGACGCGGTGGTCCGCGCCGCGCAGCGCTCGGTGCTGGGTGCCGCACTGCTCGCCCTGCTGGTCGGGATCGTGCTGGCGCTGGTGGCAGGCAACTCGATCGCCGCTCCGCTGAAGGAGATCACCACCGCGGCCCGCTCGATCGCCGCCGGGCAGCCGCCGCGGTTCCCGCGCTCGGGCATCCCCGACGTGGACGGCCTGGTCCAGGCCATCCGCGAGATGCACCTGCAGCTGGGCCACCGCATCGACGCGCTCCGCCACGAACAGGCCGAGTCGGCGGCGCTGGTGGATGCGATGGTGGAGGGGGTGCTCGCCAGTGACGGGAAGGTGGTGCGCGCCAATCCAGCGGCCCGCCGCCTCCTCGGTTACGCCCCCGATGAGCCGCTGCCCTTGCTGTCCGAGTTGTTCCGGCTCAAGGCCGCCCGCGAGGTGGTGGAGGCCGCCCGCGCCGGTGCCGTCATCCGCGACCACGAACTGGACCTCGATGGCCAGACCGTGCTCGTCAGCGCCCGCCCGCTGCCGACCGGCGGGGTGGTAATCGTCCTCCACGACCTGACCCCGATGCGCCGGCTGGAGGCGGTGCGGCGGGACTTCGTTGCCAACGTCTCGCATGAACTCAAGACCCCGCTCACCTCGATTTCCGGGTATGCCGAAACGCTGCTCGGCGATCCCGACGCCGACCCGGCGACCACCCGGCGCTTCCTGGAGACGATCCTCAACAACGCCCGCCGGATGCAACGCCTGGTGGATGATCAACTCGACCTGTCCCGCATCGAGTCCGGCCGCTGGCAGCCGCGGGTCAGCACCATGGACACCGCCGGTCTGATCCGCGAGGCCTGGGCCGCCTGCGCGCACCGCGCGGAGGCCCTGGCCATCGGCTTCGAGGTCGTGGTAGACCCACAGGCCGCGACCCTCCGGGGCGATGCCGACGGCCTGCGGCAGGTGCTCGTCAACCTGCTGGACAACGCCGTCCGCTACTCGCCGGAGGGGGCAACGGTTCGCTGCGAAGCCCACGGGGTCGGGAATGGCGTCGAGCTGGTGGTGACCGACAACGGCCCCGGCATCGCCAGGGAACACCTCCCCCGCATTTTCGAGCGGTTCTACCGCGCCGATCCCTCTCGCTCACGTGACGAGGGTGGCACCGGGCTCGGCTTGGCGATCGTCAAGCACCTGGTCGAGGCCCATGGTGGCCGGGTCAGCGCCGAGAGCACCCTCGGCGAGGGGACGCGGATGACCGTCTGGATCCCATCCGCGGGGGAATGAAGGCAGGGAACAGGGAACAGGGAATCCCCACCGGGCGAGGCAGGCCTCGCCCCTACGAACAATCCGCCTACCCGCCTGTCCGCCAGTCCGCCTAGGCGGTGGTCCCCCGCAGGATCTCGCGCATCTTCATCGACATCTCTTCAATGGTCTTCAAGGCCCGGCGAGTCTCCTCGTCGAGCGTGGTGCTGTCCAGGAGGAGCAATTGCGTCTCGGCGAGGATGGCGGCCAGCGGATTGGCCAGATCATGGCGAAGGCGGGAAAAGCGGGCGTCATCATCGGTCACATGTCACCTCGGGCCCTCGGGACGCTGACGGTATCGCGCGGCGCAGGCGCAGGAAGTAAACCCCGCCGACGGCAGACCGGCAATCCGGGATCACGGCAGGAAGGGGACCGGGACAAAGGTCCCCACGAACACCGCCACGCAGGCCAGCCCGATCCACCGTCGGCTCGGCGGCACCGGCTGCCCCGCCACCACCACGCTCGGGTGTGACCAGCGGCCCCGGCCGATCAGGAAGGTCGCCGCCACCCAGATGTACCACATCCAGGCGAACTGGGCCAGGTACAACAGCCCGATCACCGCCAATATCCCGACCACCGTCTGCCGCCGGCCGATCAGCCCATAGACCACGTGCCCGCCATCGAGTTGGCTCAGCGGCAACAGGTTGAGGGCAGTGATGAACATGCCCACCCAGCCCGCGAAGCCGGGGAGGCTCAGGTGCACCGCGGAGGTCCCCGGCACCAGCCAGTCGCGGACCGCCCCCGTCAAGAGCGACTCGCCGAGATGGATGGGCTGGCCGGCAAAGATGACGTAGCTGATCCCCTCCAGCCCCGTCACGTCCACGCGCTCCGAGGTGAGGTAGCCCCACACCATCACACCGGCGGCCACCACGAACCCGGCCAGGGGGCCGGCGGCCCCGACGTCGAGCAGTTGCCGGCGGTCCAGCACCGCACTCCGGAGCGAGATGAACGCCCCGAGGCTGCCGATCGGGGAGAGGTTCGGCGGAATGGGGAGGAAGTAGGGCGGGGAGACCTGGATGGCGTACCGGCGCGCCGCCAGGTAGTGCCCCATTTCGTGGACGAAGAGGATGCCGAGGAGGGGGAGGGCGAAGCTCCAGCCGTCGAGGACGAAGCGCCAGTCGCCCTGGACGATCCCCACCAGGAACTGGCCGGCACCCTGGAGCGCCCCGGCCAGCCCCTCGCCGTTCCAGGGATACCAGGTACCGGCCAGGGCGGCCCCTGCCCCGAGGGAGCAGATGATGGTCAAGCCGAAGAGGAGGAGGTGGAGCCACCAGCGCGGCCTGGGGTCGGGTGCGATGGCGCGCACCAGCACCACCCGGCGCCCGCCGCGCCCCAGCCAGTAGTGGGCGCCGTCCCAGCTCGAGAGGGCGGCCCGCAGGGCCGGACTGGGCCCCCGGTCCTCGGCACGGACGATACCGTCCACGAATTCGCGGGCGCCGAGGCGGATGGTCCGCCAGGCGGCCAGGTGCGGCAGGACCGTCTTGAGCGGTGGCTCTTGACGGCTCATTGATGTTTTGCTAGCTTTGCGGACAAGCAGTACCTCGCGTGATGTAATCCAGAGTCTTCTCCCCCACGCCATTCAACCCTGTCACCCAGCCCGCTTCGGGCCCCCCGTCCCATACGACATCGCAAGCCGCCGCGCTCTCGCGCGCCACACCAGAAGCAGTCCAACGCTGCCGCCCGCGTCATCCTTCCTGAGGACCCGCCCGAGGATTCGTCCGAGGTGGTCCCGGGGGGCAACCCGCAGGCCCAGTCGGTGGACATTGCTGAACTGAAACAGAAGTCGGTGGCCGAGCTCCATGAGCTCGCCCAGCAATTCAACATCACCAACTTCTCCGGCCTCCGCAAGCAGGACCTGATCTTCCGGATCGAGCAGTCGCTGCTCGACCGGGACACGCCGGTCCGGGGCGAGGGGGTCCTCGAGATCCTCCCCGAGGGGTACGGGTTCCTCCGCAGCCAGGACTGGAACTACCTCTACGGTCCCGACGACATCTACGTCTCGCCGAGCCAGATCAAGCGGTTCGACCTGCGCACCGGTGACACGGTGCTCGGCCATGTGCGCCCGCCCAAGGAGGGTGAGCGGTACCTGGCCCTGCTCAAGGTCGAGACGGTCAACTACGAGCCGCCCGAGAAGACCAAGACCCGGATCGCCTTCGACAACCTGCGGCCCCGCTACCCCGACCAGCGGATCCGCCTGGAGCGGGACACCGGCGACCTCTCGATGCGGGTGGTGGACCTGCTCAGCCCGATCGGCAAGGGCCAGCGCGGCCTGATCGTGGCGCCGCCCAAAGCCGGCAAGACGATCCTGCTGCAGAAGCTCGCCAACGCCATCAGCGAAAACCACCCCGAGGTGGTGCTGATCGTGCTGCTGATCGACGAGCGGCCCGAGGAAGTCACCGACATGCAGGAGAACGTCAAGGCCGAGGTCATCGCCTCCACCTTCGACGAACCGGCCGACCGGCACGTGCAGGTGGCCGACATGGTCATCGAGAAGTCCAAGCGGCTGGTCGAGCACGGCCGCGACGTGGTCATCCTGCTGGACTCGATCACCCGCCTGGCGCGCGCCCACAACGTGGTGGTGCCGCACTCCGGCAAGATCCTCTCCGGCGGCGTGGACGCCAACGCCCTGCAGAAGCCAAAGCGCTTCTTCGGCGCCGCCCGGAACATCGAGAACGGCGGGTCGCTGACCATCATTGCCACGGCGCTGATTGATACCGGCAGCCGGATGGACGAGGTGATCTTCGAGGAGTTCAAGGGCACCGGCAACATGGAGCTGGTCCTTGACCGGCGCCTGGCCGACCGCCGGATCTACCCCTCGATCGACGTGAACAAGTCCGGCACCCGGCGCGAGGAACTCCTCTTTTCCGAGGCCGAGCTCAACCGGGTCTACCTGCTCCGGAACTTCCTGGCCGACATGCCGGTCGTCGAGGCGATGGAATTCCTGCTGGAGCGGATGAAGCGCACCAAGACCAACAAGGATTTCTTCGCCACGATGGCCCAGTAGGGGCGCGCCCTTGCGGAGATCGTTGTGGGGATTGGAAGGGCGCGCCCGATGCGCGCCCCTACAGGCACGATGATCCCCGCGCAGGGCAGGATCCTCGCTTTGGACTGGGGCGAGCGCCGCATCGGGCTGGCCCTCTCCGACGAAACCCAGTTCCTCTCCTCCCCCCTCGACACCCTGACGCGGCGGCCGGGCAAGCGCTTCCCGATGCCGGCCTTCCTGGCCCACGTGACAACGCACCAGCCGGTGGGCCTGGTCGTGGGGCTGCCGCTCACCGGCGAGGGCCTCGAGGAGGAGAGCGCCCTGGCGGCCCGGCAGCTGGCCGGCTTGGTCGAGCGGCGCACCGGGTTGCCGGTGGAGCTCTGGGACGAGCGAATGAGCACGGCGCGGGCCCTGGCCGCCATTCGTGAGCAGGGCGGCTCCACGCGCGGCCGCCGCGAGGACGTGGACGCCCTGGCCGCCTCGGTCCTCCTCCAGCACTGGCTCGACGCCCGCCGGGGCACCGCCCTGTGATCGGCCACCGCGTTGTGCTGGTGGGGCTCCTCGCCGCCTGCACCCCTGCCCCGCCCGCGGATGCCCCGCTCGAGCGCATTGTCATTTCGCCCGGTGCCAGCTTTGCGGCGATCACCGATTCCCTGGTGGCCCACGGGCTGGTCGAGCACCCGGGCTGGTTCACGTTCATCGCCCGGGTCCGCGGGCTGGACCGCCAGGCGCGCAGCGGGATCTATGACATCCCGCAGGGCTCGGGGACGCTGGCCATCCTGCAGACCATCCGCACCGGCCGCTCGGTGTCGGTCCGCTTCACGGTGCCCGAGGGGCTGACCCTGACCGAGGTGGCGGCGCTGGCCGAGGCCCGGCTCTCGATTCCGGCGGAGTCGGTGCTGGCGGCGGCCCATGACACGGCCCTGTTGCGCGAGTTCGAGGTGGACGACCGAGACCCGGGACGAGGCGTGCCGAGCGGGTCCGACCTCGGCTATGCGGCCGGTGTCGTCGCGGCGGATCCCGATGATGGGATGCAGCGACCAGAGGACGGGGATACCACGTGCGGCCAGCTCGGATTCGAGGGTCGAGAACAGGAACGGCCGGTCCTCGCTGACGACCTCGAGGAGCGTGGCCCCACCGTCACGACG
>JBHEPH010000070.1:672-12816 GCA_046260395.1 Gemmatimonadales bacterium | reverse complement strand
CACCGGCCGTGGATCCGGGACCGGGAGCGGTGCCGGGGTCGGGGCCGGCGGCGAGGTGGGACGGGCCGTCCCACCGGAACCCCGCCAGATGATCATTCCGCCTGAGTTTCCACCATCCATGCGCGGATGGCGGATTGCCGTCACCTTCGACGTCTCAGCCGATGGCCGGGTCCGCCAGGTGGAGTTTGATCCCGCGGTGCCCGACCGGGGCTACGCCAGGCGGCTGGAGGCGATCATGCGGGACTACCGATTCCGCCCTGCCAGGGATGCAGAGGGACGCGACGTGGCGGGCGTGGCGCGGGTGGTCCTGAGCTTCTGATCGACGGGTGGCGGGGCGGCGGGGCTCAGGCTCCCGGCTGCTACGCGAGGACGAGCGCCCCGGCGGCCGGGTCGACCTCTTCGGCCCGCAACGTGAGCAGGGCATCGGCCTGCAGGCTGGCGGCCAGCCGATCTCGCAGCGGTTGCCCGACCCGCAACAACCCGCCGACCAGTGCCACCTCGACCGATGCCTCCGGCGCCATCAGCGCCGTGATCAGCCCGGCCAGCTCCTGGGCCGCCGTATCCAGGATCTGGCCCGCCACCGGATCACCGGCGGACGCGGCGTCCTGCACCATGGCAGCCAGCGCCGCCACTTCGCCCGGCGCGGCGGCCACGCTCCAGCGGACCAGGTCATCATGCGAGGCCAGGCGGAGGGCGGGCGCGAAGCGCTCACCGAGCGTCGTGGCGGGGCCGCGTCCGTCGTGGGCCCGGCTGAGGGCCTGGAGTGCCTGTCGGCCGATCCAGTAGCCGCTTCCCTCGTCCCCCATCTGCCAGCCATGTCCACCGGCGCGACGGACCTCTCCACTGGCATTCCGGTGCAGCGCAATGCTTCCCGTGCCCGCGACCAGCAGGAGGCCGGGTCCCGTGCCGAAGGCGGCGGCCATGGCCAGTTCCACGTCGGTGGTGATCAGCAGTCGGTCGGCGAGCTCGTGAGTCCGGAGCGCGGCCCGGAGCTCCTCGCGTTCGGCTGCGCGGCCCACCCCGGCGGCGCCCACCACGAGGACCTCGCCACGCAACAGGCGGGGCTCGGTGAGGGCCGCACGAACGGTGTCGGCAATCCGGGTGGCCGCGGCCACCGCGCGCGTGGGGCGCACGGCGCCAGCACCGCCCCGTGCGGTGCCGATGACCGTGCCATCCCGCCAGACGCGCGCGGTCGTGGCGGTGCCGCCAGCATCTGCACCAATGATGATGCTCATGTCGCGGCCTCAGCGGTGGGTGGGGGACGCCGCAGGCTCGAGAGCACTCCAACCCCGATCGTGATCAGGGTGCCGATCGGCACGTACCATGGGAAACTCAGGCGTCCCGCCGGTTCCAGCCAACCCAGCCCGGGCAGGACGGCCAGCCGGGCCGCGAACACGATGCCAAGCATCACGATGATGGTCGTCACGGCGCCCAGGATGACGTCAGGGCCCCTCGCCCTGGCCCACCGGCCGGCCAGGATGTAGGTCCCGAGCAGGGCGCCGTAGGTCACCGAGGCGATCGACAGCGCCAGCACCACCACCGGGGTATCGTTGCGCGAGGCCGAAAAGTGGAAGCCCAGCGCCGCCCCGACCAGCAGGACGCCCCAGGCCAGTGAAAAGAGCCGGCCAATACGGAGCAGGTGCGCCGGGTCGCGGCGGCCCGTCCAGCCCGCATACAGGTCGTTGGTCATGGACGAGGCGAGTGCGTTGATGGAGGAGCTGAGTGTGCTCATCGCCGCCGCCAGGATGCCGGCAATCACCAGACCAGACAGCCCGTTGGGGAGGTGGTCGATGATGAAACGGGGGAAGATCTGGTCGCTTGGCAGCTCCCCCGGCGCCTGCCCCGCCGCCCAGATCGCCACGCCGACCATCAGGAAGAGCCCGAATTGCAGGATGACCAGGACGCCCGAGCCGACCAGGGCGCGCCGGGCATCGGCCAGCGATCGCGTGGCAAGGAGGCGCTGGACGATCAGGTGATCGGTGCCGTGCGAGGCGGCCGAGAGCATCGCCCCGCCGATCAGCCCGCCTAGGAAGGTGTACGGCACCGTGAACGAGAACTGCCACTCGAAGAGGTGGAGCTTCCCGGCTTCGTGTGCCATCGACAACGCCGGACCCGCGCCGCCCGCCATGGACCAGGCCACGAAGAGCGCGCCGATTCCGCCCGCCACGTACACCACCAGCTGGATCACGTCGGCAAAGACCACCGCCTTGAGGCCGCCAATCAGGGTGTAGATCATCGTGACGACACCCATCACCACAATGGCCCAGGTGATCTCCCACCCGGTGATCAGCGCCAGGGGGATCGCGCCGGCAAAGACCCGGACCCCGTCGGCAAGGAATCGGGTGCTGAGGAACGAGACGGACAGCAGGCGGCGTGTGTGCACGCCGAATCGTGTTTCGAGCCGCGCGTAGGCGGTCTCCTGCTCACCGGAGAAGTATCCTGGCAGGAGCCAGCGCGCCACCAGGATTCGGCCAACCAGGTAGCCGAACGCCAGTTGGAGGAAGGTCAGGTCCCCGCGGGCGCCAACGCCCGGCACGGAGATGACGGTCAGGGCTGAGGTCTCGGTCGCCACGATCGAGAGCATGATGGCCCATGCCGGCAGGTCGCGCGCGCCCAGGAAATAGTCGCCGGCCGACGCCTGGCGACGGGTCACCCAGAGCCCGATGCCCAGGGTGAGCGCGAAGTACGCGGCGATGACGGAGAGGTCGAGTGGGGACAGGGGAGTCAGGGGTCAGGAGTGATAGGGAGGGGCGCGCCTGAGGCGCGCCCACGATTCGCATGGATGTGCGACGGGGCAGGGAGCCTGGTCGCTCGCCTGCCCCGGGTCAGGTCATGTCAGGTGCTGAAACCTACGCGGTGAAGCTCGAACCGCAGCCGCACCCGCCAGTGGCGTTCGGGTTATTGAACGTGAAGCCGCTGCCCATCATCCCGGTGACGTAATCGATCGTGATGCCGTTCAGGTACGACGCGCTGAACCCGTCCACGAACATCCGGACGCCATTCACCTCGAGGACCATATCGTCCTCGATGGGGCGCTCCTCGATGTTCAGGCTGTACTTGAATCCGGAGCAACCGCCGGGCAGCACGCTGACCCGGAGGCCCGCCTCGGTCGGCTCGACATTTTCCGCCACCATGAACTTCTGTACTTCGGTGGCCGCGGCGGGGGTCAGCTGGACGTCGAGGCCGGGGCTGGTGGTCTGCTCACTGGTGCTGCTCATCGATGCCCGCTCCGCAGAGGTAGGACTGAAAAGTAGGGAATCCCGTGGGTCCTGTCAATGCCGACAACAATAGTCGGTAATGCTCTAAGTTGTTGGCTCACAACGCAGATACGTGGTACAACCCACGATCCTGAGCCAGATCCTCGATGCGACCTCCCGCCGCAGTGCCACATGGCGGTTGTTGTTGCGCGTCGGGTGGACCCGGTTGGCCAGGAGCACGATGACCAGTTGGTGTGAGGGCGCCACCCAGATCGCCGTACCCGTAAACCCGGTGTGCCACACGGCCGAAGCGGGAATCCCGAGTCCCGGCCAGAGCTGGGTGCCCGGCACATCCCACCCCAACGCGCGGCTCGAACCGGCCACCAGCTCCTGCCGGCGGGTGAATTCGCGGGCCACGGCGCCATCCACCAGCCACTCCTCCCCGCTCAGCACCGTGCCCTCGCTGCGGGTGACGGTCACCAGCCACTCGCCGAAGCGGAGGAGATCCTCCGTGCTGCCAAACAGCCCCGCGTGCGCCGCCACACCGCCGAGGAAGGCGGCATTCTCATCGTGAACCTCCGCGCGCAGCATCCGTCCCCGCCAGGGATCCTGCTCGGTCGGGGCGATGCGCCCTCGCCAGTCGCGTGGTGGCAGATATCGGGTGTCGGTCAGTCCCAGCGGACGCGCCATGCGCTCCTGGAATGCCACAGCCAGTGGCTGGTTGTAGACGCGCTCGATCACCTTGCCGAGCAGGATCAAGCCGAGGTCGGAGTACACCGTGCGTGCGCCCGGCAGGGTATCGAGCGGAGTGGACTTGACCGTGTCGAGCGCGGCGACCGCGTCAGGTGCCAGTTCCCAGAGCCGTCGGTGGGCGGGAAGGCCGCTGACGTGGGTCAACAGCTGGCGGATCGTGACGCTGTCGGCCCAACCCCCCGCCATCTCCGGCAGCGCGCCGGAGAGCGGCCCGTCAAGATCCACCCGGCCGGCTTCCACCGCCTGCATCATCAGCGGAGTCAGGGCGATCACCTTGGTCAGCGACGCCAGATCGTAGACCGTACGCCCATCGGGCCGACGCCCGTCGTCACGGCCGAGCCGCCCGGTGCCATAGATGAAGCGTTCGCCCCGCCAGGAAATGCCGAGCACGGCGCCGGGGGCGGCGCCAGCGGCGACCGCACTGTCGAGGAGCGGGACGAGGCCGGACCAGTCATGCTGTTGGCGTTCGGGGACCAGGGTCGGGCCGGTGCGCGCACAGGCCGCGAGGAGGAGCAGCGCCGCGGGGAAGGCGAGCCGCATTCAGTGCCCCGTCCGCTGGAGTCCCGCTCCGAGCGGTGCCAGCGGGGGGATCGGGATCGGCAGCGTGCCCGTGATGGCCCAGCCGCTCAGCGCCCCAGCGACGGCCTGCTCCGTCAGGGGGTTCGACGCCCACGCCGCCAGGTAGGCGGAAACCGACGGGCTCTGGCTCAGGATGTACGGTGAACCCAGCGAAACAAGCACCACCGGCTTCGTGCGTGCCGTCTCCTCGATCATGGTGGCGAGCAACGCCGGGACCCCGATGGTGCCGCGTCCGGAGATGGTGCGCGCGGAAATGGCAAACACGACCGTGGATCCGCCGGAAACGGCGCGCCTGGCGGCCGCGACATCTGCCGCCAGCGACGGGCTGGAAACCCGGGTGAGCCGCACCGTATACCCTGATCCACGCAGGGTCTCGGCGAGGACCTCACCCGCCCGGCTGTTGGCGCCCTCGCCGTAGGCGATAATCGTCACCGGCCGCGGGGCGGCCCGCAGGCTGTCCACGAGGCCCGCGTCGTCCCGCACCAGCACCACCGAGCGCCGGCTGACCTCGAGTGCCGCCTGCCGATGGTCAGGGTGCGCCACGATGGACCCGACGCGGCTCAGATCCACCTCGCGCTGCTCGAACAGTCCCATCCGCTCCTTCAGTGTAAGCACCCGTTGCACCGACGCGTTCAGTCGCGCCTCACTGATCCGGCCACTCTCCACCGCGGCGACCATCGCGCTGATGGCGGCAGCCGGGTCGGTCGGCTGCAGGAGGAGGTCAGTGCCGGCCAGGAACGCCTGCACCGACAGTTCGCCGGGTCCGGTTCCCTGCTGGAGTGCGCCCATGTCCAACGCGTCCGTCACCACGAGGCCGGTGAAGCCGAGCGAGTCGCGCAGGAACCCGGTGAGGATGTCGGGGGAGAGGGTGGCCGGACGGCGCGGGTCCTCCGCTACGCCGGGCATCGCCACGTGGGCTGACATCACGGCCGTGACACCCGCCGCGATCGCCGCGCGGAACGGGATCAGTTCCAGGGTGTCGAGCCGAACCCAGTCCGCCGCGATGATCGGCAGCGAGATGTGGGAGTCCACCCCGGTGTCGCCGTGCCCGGGAAAGTGCTTCGCGGTGGAGTACATCTCTCCGTCCTCGATGCCGCGCACCGCCTGGCGGACGAAGCGCGCCACCAGGTGGGGGTCGGCGCCGAAGGCCCGCGTGTTGATGACCGGGTTGGCGGGATTGTTGTTGACGTCCGCCACCGGGGCGAAGGTCATGTGGATCCCGACGGCGCGCCCCTCCAGGGCGGTCACCCGGCCCATGATGTAGGCATCCGCCTCGCGGCCGCCTGCGGCCACCCCCATATTGGTGGGGAAGGCGGTGCCGCCGTTGAGGCGGAACGCCGAGCCGCCCTCGAGGTCGGCGCTGACCAGCAGGGGCACCGCGCTGCGGCGCTGCAGGTGGTTCAGCTTGGCGGCGATGTTGGCCGGCGTGCCCGTGGAGACGAGCACGCCGCCGAGCTGGAGGGAATCGATCCAGCGCTGGGTGCGCGCAAATGCGGTATCGGTGCCCATCGCCGACCCGGCGATCCAGGGCATGACGAGCTGGGCCACGCGCGCACGGAGCGGGAGGCTGTCGAGCAGGTGCGCCACGCGCGGCGACGGGACTTGGCCGGCCACCTGCGCCGCGCCATGCGCGGGCAGGGGACCGGTGGTCCCGCACCCGGCGGAGACCAGGATCATCAGGGAGAGGAGCGTCACACGGTGCACAGGCGGCTCGCAGTGTTGCAGGTGATGTGGTGCGCGGCGCTGGGCGCCGGGTGCGGGACCGCTCCCGCCGTGGCTACCCCCCAGCAGGCGGAGGTGCGGCCGGGACTCGAGGTGCTCCTGACGGACAGCTTGGCGCTCGTTGCCGGCCGCAGGGCCGGCTTGGTGGCCAACATGGCGAGCGTGGACCGCCAGGGCGTCAGTGGCGTGGACCGTCTGCGCGCCGGAGGCGTTAACCTGGCGGCCCTCTTCAGCCCCGAGCACGGATTCCGTGGCACCGCCGCGCCCGGAGAGCGGGTGGCCTCGTCGGTGGATAGCGCCACCGGGCTTCCAATCTACAGCCTTTACGGGCGCACCGTTGCCCCGACGCCCGACATGCTGGCGGGGATCGAGGTGCTGCTCGTGGACCTCCCCGACGTGGGCGCCCGGTACTACACCTACATCTCGACCACGGTGGAGGTGATGCGCGCCGCCGGCCGGGCCGGCATCCCGGTGGTGGTCCTCGACCGCCCCAATCCAATCGGCGGACGGGCCCAGGGCAACGTGCTCGACTCGGCGTTCCGTTCGTTCGTCGGCATGCTGTCGGTGCCGATGCGCCCCGGCCTGACCCTTGGGGAACAGGCGTTGCTGGCCCGCAGCGAGCTCGGGATTGCCGTGGACCTGCGGATTGTCCCCGCCGCCAACTGGACCCGCAACATGGCACTGGACGATGCCGGCCTCCCCTTCCTGCCGCCCAGCCCGAACCTCAAGGACCTGGAGAGCCTGTTCCACTATCCGGGCACCTGCCTCTTTGAGGGGACGGCGCTGTCGGTGGGGCGTGGCACATCCCACCCGTTTCATCAGGTCGGGGCACCCTGGCTGGACACCACGGCCGTGCTCGCCCTGCTCCGCTCGGCGGGGTTGCCCGGGGTGCGCTTTGTCGCCGACACCTTCACCCCCGTCTCCCCCGGGGACCAGAAGCACGCCGGCACCAGGGTCCACGGCATTCGGCTCGTGATGACTGACCGCTCGACGTACGACCCGACCCTCACGGCCGTGGCGATGCTGGTTGCCGTTCAGCTGGCGGGCGGACGCACACTCAGGGAGGCGATCCAGTCGGGAGCGGCCCACCGGGAGATCGCGGCCGGGTGGGCCGCGCCGTTGGCGGCGTTCGAGCGCCGCAGGGCCGCGGTACTCCTCTACCACTGAGCCACGGCGTCCATTATTCTTGTGCCCATCCAAATGGGTGATTTCGCCGTCAATTCAGGGGCCGTGGTGCCGGAGCGTGGCCCGTGAAACTCGTCCCGAAATGGTTGGAGGATGGCTTCCTCGCGGCCACCCGGCCGCTCGTCAACCGGCTCATCCAAGGCGGCGTTTCGCCCAACCTGCTGACCACGCTCGGGGCGCTCGTCGTGGTGGCCTCGGCGGTCGCATTCGGGGCGGGGTGGGTCCGGTGGGGGGGGGCGCTGTTGCTGCTGTCCGGAGGGGTCGATACCCTCGACGGGCAGGTGGCCCGGATCAGCGGTCAGACCACGAAGTTTGGGGCCTTCTACGATTCCACCCTGGACCGGGTGGGCGACGGCGCCACCTTCTTCGGCATCGCCATCTGGATGCTCACGGCGCCGGGGGTGAACCGCCCGGTGCTGTGGGCGGTGGTCTGCCTGACGGCGGCACTCAGCGCCCTGGTCGTCTCCTACCAACGGGCCCGCGCCGAAGGACTCGGCGTGGATTGCAAGGTGGGCATCGCCCAGCGGGCGGAGCGGCTGATCGGCATCGGCCTGCCTGCCCTCGTGTTCGGGGCCGGGCCGGGGGGTGTCGTGCTGCAAATTGTCGTCTCGGTGATGGCTGTGCTCTCGATGATCACGGTCGTCCAGCGTTTCAAGTACGTTTACGAGGTGACCGCCGGCAGCTGATCGCCGGGGTCGCCGTCAGAAAGGATTTCAGGAGTGGCACAGACACAGGCCCGCCCGGTTGCGCCGGCCAAGGGCAAGCTGGGTGTTCTCACCGTCGGTCTCGGCGCCGTTGCCAGCACCTTCATTGCCGGCGTTGAACTGGCCCGCCGTGGCATTGCCAAGCCGTACGGCTCGCTGACCCAGCTGGGCCGCATCCGGCTTGGCAAGCGCACTGACGGGCGCAATCCGCTCATCAACGAATTCGTCTCGCTGGCGCAGCTCGACGATCTCGTCTTCGGCGCCTGGGACCCGATTGCCGATGACGGCTTCGAGTCGTGCCTCAAGTGCGGGGTGCTCGACAAGCATGAGCACGTACTGCCGATCGCCGACTTTCTCAAGGGCATCACCCCGATGCCGGCGGTGTTCGACCAGCATTACGTCAAGCGCCTGGTCGGCACCAACGTCAAGGCGGGCAAGACCAAGCGCGAGCTCGCCGAGGCGCTTCGGCAGGACATCAAGGACTTCAAGGCGAAGCATGGCTGCGACCGGCTGGTGATGGTCTGGTGCGCCTCGACCGAGATCTTCATTGCCCCGGGCCCCACCCACCAGACGCTCGAGTCGTTCGAGGCCGCGATGGCCGCCAACGACCCGACCATCGCCCCCTCGATGCTCTACGCCTGGGCGGCCCTCATGGAAGGGGTACCGTTCGCCAATGGCGCGCCGAACCTCTCCTGCGACATCCCGGCGTTGGAGAAGCTGGCCGTGGATCGTGGCGTGGCCATTGGCGGCAAGGACTTCAAGACCGGCCAGACCATGCTCAAGACCGTGCTCGGCCCGATGTTCAAGGCCCGCATGCTGGGCATTGCCGGCTGGTATTCCACGAATATCCTCGGCAACCGGGATGGCGAGGTCCTCGACGACCCGGAGAGCTTCAAGACCAAGGAAGAGTCCAAGCTTGGCGTGCTCGAATACATCCTGCAGCCGGATGTCTATCCCGACCTGTACAAGCAGATGTACCACAAGGTGCGGATCAACTACTATCCGCCGCGCGGGGACAACAAGGAAGGCTGGGACAACATCGACATTTTCGGGTGGCTGGGCTACCCGATGCAGATCAAGGTCGACTTCCTCTGCCGTGATTCGATCCTGGCCGCCCCGCTGGTGCTGGACCTGGCGCTGTTCTTCGACCTGGCCCAGCGCGCCAAGATGTCCGGGATCCAGGAGTGGCTCTCGTTCTATTTCAAGAGTCCCCAGGCGGCGGCCGGGTTGTACCCCGAGCATGACCTGTTCATCCAGCTCACCAAGATGAAGAACACCCTCCGCTTCATCATGGGTGAGGATCAGATCACCCACCTGGGCGTGGAGTACTACGAGTACGGGAAGGACCTCTGATGCAGTACTTCCACCGTACCTCCGTCTCTCCGGACGCCGTGATGGAACGCGCGGCGTCCTGGTTCGGCGGCCACCTGAACCCGGTGGAGGAGGGTGCCCGCGTGCGGCGGTTCGCCGGATCCATTGGCAACCTGACCGTTCGCGTCGAGGCCGAGGGCGGGCACTACACCCGCGTGACGGTGGAGACCAACCAGCCTGGCGAGAGCGAGATCGATCGCCTGGCCAAGCGGTTCCTCAGCGTGGTGCACACCATGGCGGAACCCGCGCACGCGCTGCGCGGGGCCTACTGACCCTTCGGGGCGCCATGACCGCTGACCCGGCGGCCCAGCCGCCCATCCCCGCCGGGTTGAGCCGGCCGCAACTGCACGAGCTCTACCATTACATGCGGCTCACCCGCTCCCTCGAGGAGCGGCTGGTGAACCTCTACCGGCAGACCAAGGTCGTCGGTGGCCTGTTCCGATCGCTCGGTCAGGAGGCCGATGCCGTCGGCAGTGCCTTCGCCCTCGACCGCACCAGGGGCGACATCCTCTCCCCGTTGATCCGCAACCTCGGCTCGATGCTGGTGCAGGGCGCCACTCCCGTCGAGGTGCTCCGCCAGTACATGGCCAAGGCGGACAGCCCCACGCGCGGGCGTGAACTGAACATCCATTTCAATGACCTGCAGCGCGGTTTCCTGGGCCAGATCAGTCACCTGGGCGACATGGTGCCCGTCATGGCCGGTGTGGCGCTGACGTTCAAGATCCGGCGCGAGCCGCGTGTCGGCCTGGTCTATGTCGGTGATGGCGCCACCAGCACCGGGGCGTTCCACGAGGGCATCAATTTCGCGGCCGTCCATCGCCTGCCGCTCGTCATTGTGTCCGAGAACAACGGATATGCGTTTTCGACCCCGTTCAGCCGGCAGACCGCCGCCAAGTCGCTGGTGGACAAGGCCTCAGGCTACGGGATCCCCGGGGTGCAGGCCGATGGCAATGACGTGCTGGCGGTGTACGAGGTGACTCGTGCCGCGGTGGACCGCGCCCGTGCCGGGGAAGGGGTCACACTGGTCGAGCTGCTGACCTACCGCCGGAAGGGCCACGCCGAGCACGACAACCAGAGCTACGTCACACCGGAAGAGCTGACGTACTGGGAATCGCGCGACCCGATCGACCTGTACCGGAAACGCCTGATCGAGACTGGCTGGGGCACCGCCGAGGAGATCGAGGCGATGGACAACCGCATCGGCACCGAACTGGACGAGGCCGTGGCACTGGTCGAAGATGAGCCGATGCCTGAGGCCACCACCGCGCTTGATGGCGTGCTCGCCTATCCGGCCCGTGCCGATGAGGAATGGTACCGGAGGCTTGATGGCTGAGGTCACCTATCTCGAGGCGATCCACCAGGGGCTGATGGAGGAGATGGCCCGCGACGACCGGGTCTTCATCCTGGGCGAGGATGTCGGCGCGTACGGCGGGGCGTTCAAGGTGACCCAGGGGATGCTGGCGCGGTTCGGGGAGGATCGCGTCATCGACATGCCGATCGCCGAGACCGCCATCGTGGGGGTGGCCGCCGGTGCCGCGCACATGGGGCTCCGACCGGTGGCCGAGATGCAGTTCATCGACTTCATCTCCTGCGCCTACAGCATCCTGACCAACTATGTGGCCACCGCACGCTACCGGGCCGACCTCAGCACCCCCATGGTCGTACGCGGGCCGTCGGGCGGGTTTGTGCGTGGCGGGCCGTTCCACTCGCAGAACCCCGAGGCGGCGTTCCTGCACACCCCCGGGTTCAAGATCGTCTGTCCCGCCACCGCGCGCGATGCGAAGGGACTGATCAAGAGCGCCATTCGCGACGATGACCCGGTACTGTACTTCGAGCACAAGTACCTGTATCGCCGGATCAAGGAGGACCTCCCCGAGGACGAGGAGATCCTGACGCCGATCGGCGAGGCGCGTGTGGCACGGGAAGGGACGGACCTGACGATCGTGACCTGGTCGGCGATGGTCTGGAAGTCCCTGGAGGCCGCGGAACAGCTGGCGGCCGAGGATGGTATCTCGGTGGAGGTGCTGGACCTTCGGACCCTGCTGCCCATGGACGATGCCGCCATCATCCGCAGTGTCCGGAAGACCAATCGCCTGCTGGTGGTCCACGAGGACACCCGGACCGGTGGCGTGGGGGGCGAAATCGTGGCCCGGGTCAACGAACTCTGCTTCGAATGGCTCGACGCGCCGCCGCGGCGGGTGGCCGCGCACGACGTACCGCTGCCCTTCGCACCACCGCTCGAGGATTTCGTTTTGCCCCAGACCGGTGATATTCTCCGGGCTGCCCGTTGGGTGGCGGCGTACTGAGGGCAACCGGTTTTTCGCGTTTTGTCGCATGGAGATGCACTGATGGCCCGGATTGATGTCGTGATGCCCCAGATGGGCGAGTCGATCGCCGAAGGGACCCTCTCGCGCTGGATGAAGAAGGTCGGCGATAGCGTCAAGCGTGACGAGCCGATCTTTGAGATCTCGACCGACAAGGTCGACGCCGAGATTCCCGCCTCCGAGTCGGGAACCCTGGCCGAGATCCTCGTGCAGGAAGGCGAGACCGTGGCGGTGCAGACCGTCGTGGCCCGGATCGAGACCGAGGCGGGGGCCGCGGCGCCCGCGGCTGAGGCCCCGAAGGCCAAGCCC
>JBHEPH010000070.1:0-662 GCA_046260395.1 Gemmatimonadales bacterium | reverse complement strand
CCGCCGGCCGCGAAGGAAGCTCCGGCTGCCAGGGAAGCACCGCCGGCGAAGCCGTCTGCCCCCAAGGCCGAAGCGCCCGCCCCGTCCGCCGCCCCGGCATCAGAGGCGAAGGGTGAGGAGTCGCTGGAGGATCGCCTCCGCACCAAGTCCACGCCGCTGGTGCGCCGGATGGCCGCCGAGCACAACGTGGACTTGAGCGCCCTGTCGGGCAGCGGCATGGCCGGCCGGGTCACCAAGAACGACCTGCTGCAACACCTCGAGAGCCAGCCGGACGCAACCGGCAGTGCGCCGACTGCCTCCCCCCCGGCGCAGGCGGTGTCCCAGGCGGACGGTGGGGCGGGTGTCCGGGTCATCCCCGGCCCGCATGTCGAACCGTGGGAAGGCGACACGGTCGAGCCATGGAGCCGGATTCGCAAGCTGACCGCCGATCATATGGTCATGTCGCGGCGGGTGTCCGCGCACGTCGCCAGCCTGATCGAGATCGACTACACCCACGTCGCCCGGCTGCGGGCCCAGTGGAAGGGCGAGTACGCCGCCCGTGGCGTCAACCTGACCTTCCTGGCCTTCATCGCCAAGGCGGTGGCCACCAACCTGCGCAAGCATAAGGTCGTCAACGCCGCCGTCAACGGCGAGAGCACCATCTTCCGCCGGGACATCAATCT
>JBHEPH010000007.1:79015-79930 GCA_046260395.1 Gemmatimonadales bacterium | reverse complement strand
ATTGCGGATCTCAAGAGGTGTACGTTGCTCGATGGGAAGATCGGCGGCCACACGTACCGATTCAATTATCGTCCACGTGACGTGCTCCCCATCTCTGTTCCAAGGATTATGACTGGATCCCTTGGGTTGATGTGGTCCAACGCGCGGCAAACTCCGTTGGTGTCAGGTCCTGCAAGCTGCTATGGGGCCGGTCCGCATTGTACTCCCCTTGCCAGCCCTGGATCGTCCGCTGGGCGTCCCGGAGCGACACAAACCACGTCTCGTTCAAGCACTCATCCCGCAGACGCCCGTTGAAGCTCTCGATGAACGCGTTCTGCACCGGCTTCCCTGGGGCGATGAAGTCGAGGAGGATCCCGCGCTCGTGCGCCCATTGATCCAGCGCTTGGCTCGTGAACTCCGGCCCGTTGTCACACACGATCGTGGCCGGCGCTCCCCGGCGTGCGATCGCCCGATCGAGCGCGTCGCCGACCTCCGCCCCCGTGAAACTGTGCTGAACCGCCAGCACGACGCTCTCCCGCGTGAAATCGTCGACCACGGTGAAGCAGCGGAACTTGCGGCCACTGCCCAGCGCGTCGCTCACGAAGTCCATGCTCCAGCGCCCATTGGGGCCCTGGGGGGCCGGCAGCGGCTGGCGCGGCACGGCGACCCGCTTGCGCCGCCGCCGCCGCACCGCCAGCCCCGCCTCGCGGTACAGCCGGTAGACGCGCTTCCGATTCACCACAAACCCCTCCCGGCAGAGCCGCCAGTGCAGCCGCCGGTAGCCCCACCGTGGCTTCAGGGCGGCCAGCGTCAGCAGGCGCTCCCGCAGGGCCACGGGGTCCACCCGGCGGCTGGCGTAGCGCTGCGAGCTGCGACTGAACCCCAGATAGCGGCAGGCTTGGCGCTCCGTGAGTCCCGCGGCGGTCATGCCGAGCG
>JBHEPH010000007.1:68229-79005 GCA_046260395.1 Gemmatimonadales bacterium | reverse complement strand
CCGCCTGTCGCCGCTGCCGGGCGGTCACCACTTTTTTCCCAGCAGGTCCTTGACGACCTGGAGATTGAGTGCTTGATCAGCCACCAGGCGTTTGAGGCGCCGATTCTCCTCCTCGAGCGCCCGCAAACGCTGGGCCTCGCTCACCTGCAGGCCCCCGTACTTGCGGCGCCAGCGGTGGAAGGTGGCCTGGGCAATCCCGTGCCGGCGACAGGCGTCCTGAATCGTCCCGCCCGCCTCGACCTCGTGCAAGACCCCAACGATCTGGTCGGGGGTAAATCGGCTCTTCCGCATGGCGTCCTCCGCGGGCGACCCGATCATAATATTTGGATCAGCTTCCGGGTGTCACGTCAGTTTGGCTGATATCAGCCACGTGGTGAGTGAGTCTGTAAGCGCTTTCCTAGGAGCGCGAGCACCGCGGCAGTGCCGGGGTGACGAGTCTGACGTAGGAACGCCGCGATGGTAGAGAGAATCGTCGCCCCTTCCTGTGGCACGAACGCCCACCCGCGGATCGTAGCCTGTTCAACCATCAACATGTTTGACACCACAATGGCATGATCGTAGAGGCGCCCGTGAAACCCATGCCGGCGGCCGGTGTCGAAAACAGCGTTCGAATCGAACAACTTGGTGGTCGACACACTGGCGGCGGCGGCGAGGCGCGCTTCGATATCGTTTTGCCCAAGTGCACTTCGCAATGTGATGGCAAAGCGTACCGAATGAAGTAACTGACTCGGCGTATTGATATCGGATGTACGCAAAGTCGGGTACGCCGCGACCGTCTGAAAGAGATCCATTACGTCGCGAGCGTGATGAGTACCGTGCGGCGGATCGAGGTGACGGACAACCACATTCGCCCCCACTAGTCGCGCGTGAGAACCAAGATCCTCAGACCTCCTGACCACAACAAAGTCAGCTTCGCTAAGGCCCTCCAAACCGCGACCAGCAAAGACAGCCATTAGCGATGCGATTCCATGGCAGTTGCAGGATACTACCTGGACATACTGTTCGCCCAAGATGATGTCATCGTTTACGCCGAGCATGTAGGGTATTCCGAACCCCTTTTCACTGCCCTGTGCACATGCCGCTAGAAGCTTGGGGTACGTGCTGTAATCCTGCCTTTCGTGGAGCCCTACCCCTTCCGCACCACATTCAAAGATGTAGTTTATGTCACCCTTGATTCTGTCGAGCTCCACGAACTGCGGTGTTGGCGCATCTGAGCAGGGGATGGCACCGAACGCACGGATGCGGTCCACAGCATCGAGGGTCCACGGAAGCAATGTCCTTTTGTGCGTAAAGACCTTGTTGATGCCTAGTGCCTGCCGAAAGTCGAGCAGCAAGGCGGTCACTGTGGTTCCCACGTTGCCGAACGCACCGCGGACGAGAACGTTCATGACTGATTGAGAGGGATCAGCGACTTCGAGTCATCCCCCGCAAAGCCGAGACAGTCCCTGCCATTCTGCTCCACGGGATGCAAACATATGCAGTTTGTTGAATGGGATGGCAAGATCAGTCCTGTCCAGGGTCTAGGGCACATTTGCGTCCGCCTCATGATCTAAATCGCCCCGAGTTTCTCGGAGATTCGGTTAATTGAGTGCTGAGGCCAGGGAGTTGGCCAGGGCACGGTGGTAGTGCTACTAGCACTCCGCCTCCACACCGCGATACCTCAAGGGCGTTCCACCACTTCTCTCAGGCAGGCTTGGGAACGAATTCCCCGGGTTAGCCCACCCCGCTCCACCATCCCCTCCAGCGCCCCCTCGCCCACCATCCGCACCAGCCCCTTCCACCCTTCGGCAGTCTCCATAGCAATCCCTACCCCCGCCCCCAACGGCTCCAGTTCCAGCACCAGCTCACCCCGCTCGTCCCAGATGCTGCTCCGGCCCGCCGCCGCCATCCCACCGCTCGGCGCGCCATAGTTTGCCATCGCCACCAGCATTGCGTGCTCGGCTGCCCGCTGGCGCAGCACCGCCGCATCCGCCTCCCACGCCGAGTGGACGATGAACGCCCCCACCAGGTAGGCGGCGGCCCCCGTGGTCGCGGCCGCCGCGGCATGCTCGGCCCGCTGCGCGTCGGCACAGATCGCCACCCGGGCCGTCCCCCGCGTCAGGTGCACCGGCGGGTCGTGCGCCCCCGGCGCGAACACCGACCCCTCCGGCGGCGGGAGCACCCTGTCCAGCGCATCGGCCAGCGCCTCCGGCCCGAACGCGCCCAGGTGCCGCTTGGTGTACCAGTCCAGCCCGCCGTCGGCGTCCAGCACCGCCGCCCCCAGATGCAGCCGCCCCTCCAGGCGCACGGGAGCGCCCACCACCAGCGTCACTCGGGCCTGGCGCGCCAGGGCCAGCAGCGGCTCCAGCCGAGTGTCCAGACGCTCGAAAGCCAGCTCCGCGGCGCGCGCCAGCTCATAGCCGGTCAGCGACAGCTCGGGGAAGACCACCACCTGGGCGCCGGCCGCCGCCGCCATGCCCGCCAGCGCCAGGTGCTGGTCCAGGTTGGCGGCCACGTTGCCCGGGACGGGGCAGGTCTGGGCCACGGCGATGCAACGGCTGGGGGTCAGGTGGCCTCCGGGCGGATAGGTGTCCGGTGTGGCCCTATGTTGCACCCCGGACGCGGTCGGCGCAAGAGGGGGAAGCGTCTGGATCGCCAGGACTGTCAAGACTGACAGTATCTATGTGACTTTTCGCCCGGAAACCCGCATTCCTGCGTGGGGGGAGATACTGTCACTATTGTCAGTCCGCGGTTGGGGAAAGGGTGAACGGGGGGGCCACCTCAGCCCCCCCCGAGCATCGCGAGAGCGACGAGGGATCTTGCTGGCACCCGCTGGGAGCTGCGTGTGGTTGTTGGTTGGTCCAAGGCTTTCGCCTAGGCTCGGCAGGAAGGCCCTGGCGCGCCAGCTCACCGCGCCGTTCGCCACTGCGTGCCGGGCCAAGGCGAAAACCCAGGACACATCCGCGATTCCGCTGGTGGGCTGCATGGTGAGTGGTGCCCGGCAACCAAGATCCCTCGCCGTGACCTACCGGTGCCGGCGCCCGGGGGGCGGCTGCTTCTATGGGATCTGGTGCTTTGAGCGGCCTGCTCCAGCAATTGCCAACACCTTGTTGAGATCGATGCCTTTGTACTCAGGTGCCTCCTCGACGCTCAACATCCCTGCGATTGGCACGAGGTGAAGTGTCACCTTATGCGTTCGCTCAGTGCTCAGTTGCCCCTCCAGCTCCACCACGAGCAGTTTCCCCTTCGTAGTGCCCTTGCCGCTAAGTGTGAACGAGACCTCGAGGTCAACGCCCCTCAGGGCAAGGATCGGCTCTGAGGGACGCTCCTCGTAGGTTTGCTTTATCTCGTCCCTGACCATCTGAATGAAGTCCTTTAATTCCACGCCCGGCATACCCAGATCTCCCGTATAGAGGGTCCGCGTCACTAGTAGTCGTTGCTGAAGTGGCGCGGCTGGGAGTCAGCTTCAGCCCAGGAGTCCCCCCCGAGGTTTGCGCCCCGCCCCGCAGAGGGCACTTGCACGCCGAAGCTCAGTGGTACCGGGGCGCCCTCCTCGCGCTGGGCGGCGACTACCCAGTCGCGGGAGGTCAGGTGCGGCCCTTACCAGCCTCCGAGGCACTGGAACGGCCATTTGCGCTCACTAGTTGTAGAGCATTGGCACGGCCTGCTTGTCAGCCTCAGTGTTCACGCAATACCTACCACTATGGCACGGAGGTCTTGCTCGCAAGGCCGAGCAGTCGAAGAGCTACTCGAGTGTCGAGGGTCAGCCCCCAGAAATGGTCAATGTTCCATCTGCGCACCACCGGAATCGTCGCATCTGCATCAATGACTGAGCCCACGTTCAAGCCGGACTGATCGTCAAGTTCGGACGTTCGCCCGACGTGCCAACCGGCATGTGCAACAATGCCAAACGGCAGATCAACCGATACGCCGGCCACGGCATTCTTGCCGATGCCGTTCAAAACGACACCAAACATCGGGTTGATCCGGCGAATCCATGATCGCGGATCGCTGGTCAGCGGGGCTTCGGCAACCCGCTTCCCTAGAACGAAGGGGGTGTAGAGCAGCGCATACAGTATTCTATCAGCGCCGGTCTCACTCTCTGACACATATGTCTCCCCGGCGGCATTCGTGGCCTTCGAAAACAGCGGCTCCTGAAGATTCGTCACGATCGGTCCAAGCGAAAACATGCCGGCGAACATCGGCTCGACATTGAAATCAAATTCCGCAACGGTCACGAGCTTGAGCTCCGATCCGACGGTAGTCGCAAGTCGGATCTCGACCTGACCCAACCCAGGGGCGAAATCGCCTAGAACTACGTCGATGTAGCACTGGGGGTCTTTCGTTGCCGACTCGGCCTTTGTGAATGCCACGCTGGCGAACGCCGGGTCTTGCGCTCCGATAAGTCGAATGTCTCCCACAGTACGCGCTGCCGATGTGCGGCGGACCGTTACAAATGGTGCCAGCGCTTCCACAGCAGGGATGCGCACGAGAACACGGTCTTCCTCGGTAATCATTGCTGGCCTTGCTAAGACACGACCGAAAAGAGTCACGATGATGGCTGGAGCAGATATCGCTGGCTGCTCGCCGAATGACTTGCACTGCTGGGGCCTCGACTGTGCGCTCACGATCTCAGGCACTACGCACGCGATTAGCGCCAACACCGTACAGCGGCGCATGTTGCCTCCATCTTGGGTTGAGGAGAGCTGCTACAAAGCGGTTTGCCTTGTACCTGAGCCGTGCCACACCGTCACTACGCTCTCGGGGTGCCGAATACCCCGGCGCAGTGAGGTGCACCCCTGGGCTGTCCACATCACTCCTCCGGCTCCCACGTTCCGCCAAAGCACGTGGTGGTGAGCGGTGTCATATTCAAGAGGGCGCTGCTCAATGTTGAGGGGAGGTTCTTCGCCGCAGGCCTGTAGGTGCGCGGGAGCGGCTGCACCGCAGGCCGGGGAGTAAGCAGGGTATACAGCCAGGCAAAGTCATCATCATTCGCCCCGTTGTTCGAATCCCAGATCGGAGTGCGCTCCCTTATCGATCGCTGCGTGGCGTGCTGTGGATCATCGTAGTAGCCAATCACTCCGGTCTGCCCAGGCTGGAGCGGCACTGTGAGCCCTGCGCCGAGTTCAATCTGCGCAGGGACGCCCTCGGTTTCCTCCCAGACGGCTTCCAAGCGAGGCTTTCCGATAAAATGCTTTGTGTCCTCCCTGACCCAACCAGCGACCGAATCAGTCTTGGTCAGCCACTGTGCGCCACCCTCAACCGTGATCAATGCCTCGACGTTCCGCCCTGGTTGGGGAGCGATCACGCTGACACCTGATTGGTTCACCAACGACTTCACGTCAATCAGGCCAGGGAGCGTTCTCACTTGTAGACCCGTCCTCGACGTGATCCTAAGAGCTTGGCCAGCGAGAGGCACCGGCGAGCCTATCTGACTGCCATTCGCTTCATTGTAGATGGTGAGGTAAGCATGATGCTTATTCATCGGGGACGAGTTGGCATCCGTCAACGGCATCAACACCCGCACCAGTCCCTCCGACGGCCGCGGCACAAACAAGCAGACGCCTCGAAACTCAATTCTCGCAGTATTCGGCATCACTCCTCCTTGGCGCTCTGCGCCGATGGTTAATGTGACTGCCACGACCTCCAGTTTTCCCCGATCACCACGCCTCGTACCGGAACGCCGCCCACGCCGACCCCCGGCGCTCCCCACCCCCCTCCGCTCGGATTGCCGACACCTGCGCCCGCTGCAGCGCCTCCGGGGCCGACACGCCCTCGGCGACGGCCCGATGGAACTCCACCATCAGCGCCGCCGTACCAGCATCGTCCACCGCCCAGGCGCTGCTCAGCACCGCCCGCGCCCCGGCGGCCCCGAACGCCCGGGCCAGGCTGCTCAACCCCCCGGCCCCCGCCGGCCCCGGCGCCTGCCCGCAGGCCGACAGCACCACCAGATCCACGCCCCTCAGATCCAGGCCCGCGATCTCCGCACCGGTCAATAGCCCGCCCCCCCCGCCAGAGCCGCCCGGCGAAAGGACCAGGTGCGACCGCTCCGCAGCCAACGGGTCCGACCGCGCATGACCCGCGAAGTGGAGCACCCGTTGCCCGGCCAGGCGGCCCAACAGGGCCTCCCTGGTGGCAGCCGAACCCTCGAGGCGGTGCGCCTGCGGATAAAGCGCCGCCAGTTGCGCGTGCTCCACCCTGGCCGAACGCAACGGGGCAAGCCCGGGAAACTCAGTCCGGTCGAATGCCGGATCGCCTACCAGCAGCACCCCACGCCCTTCCACACCGAGAACCGACGCCCGCCGCGGCGCGCGGGCCATCGCAAGTGAGCCCGCATGACGCAGCGCATGCTCCTCCACCAGCCGCCGCCCGGTGCCTCGGTCGAGCAGCGCCGCGAAGGGAACCCGCTGCAGCACAGGGTCCAGCACCAGCGTCACCACCCGATGTCCCACCAACGCCGGCGCAATCGGGGTGATAAGTCGGTCGTACAACGCCGCGGCCAGGTCGTCTGCCTCCGCAGGTCCACCCCTCTCCAGCAGCCGCACGAAGGCCGCCGCCGTCGTCTCGAGGTCCCGTTCCACCACCGCGGTGCTGGCCAACCGCACCCCGGCGCTCGTCACCACCCACGCCAGCACCCGGTCCGGCAGCACCACATACCGCACCGCCGCCTCGTCCGCATGTCCCCACTGCCCCACTCCACCCACTACTGCGGCGCTCTCCCCACCCATCAGCTCCGCCGATGCCAGGGCTCCAAGCGTGTCGCCACGCGCCAACTGCAGCTCGATGCGAAGTCGGTAGACATCCTGGCTCCCGGCACTGACCGCCGAGCCCAGTGTACGCGCCCGGGCATCCGCCACCCGAGCACCGAGGTACCCCAGCGCGTCCGCCAGGTCCCGCTCGGCGGCAGCGGTATCACCCGCTTGCAGCGCCGCACGAGCCCGCTGCGCCAGTACTGATGGCAGCAGGAGTGTGGGACCGCGCTCCTGGAAGTGGGTAATGACAGGCCCCAGCAGGGCGTGCGCCCGTGCCGGATCGGTGTGCAGGGCGAGGGTGGCCTCAATCCGCGCCAGGTCCGCCTCAAGCCGAAGACGCATGGTGGGTTCACTCACCGGGACAAGCGCCCCACGCGCCGCGGCGGCGGCCCCACGAGCCCAATCGTCGTCTCCCCGTGCCCATGCCGCCCCCGCCAGACGGATCAGCGCCTCGGGCAGGTCCTTGGGCCGTCCGGTCCGGCGAGCCACTTCGACATTCTCCCCCAGCACGGCAAGCGCGGCCTCACCGAGACCGATATCGGCAAGGTAGGTGCCGAGCGAGACCAGCGAGCTGTGCAACTGGGGCGCCGCGCGGTGTTCGCGAAAACCGCTGATCCCGTCCACGTATGCGGTCAGGGTGGGGCCCTCGAGGCCATGCAGCGAGTGAATCTCGGCCATCTGCGTCAGCATGCTCCCCCAGCTCGTGCTGTCGCCCTGGGCGGCAAACTGCTCTGCGGCGGCTTGATACCATTGGGTCGCTTCGCGCAGGCGCCCCTGGCGCGCGGCCGAGAGCGCCTGCGCCCAACGAACGCGGGCGAGGGATGACTGGTCACCGGAGGCGGACGTCACCCGGGCAATCTCCGCGAACAGAACGTCCGCATCCCGAAATTGCCCGTTGGTCATCCGGACATTCCCTGCAAGCATTGCGGGCCATGCCCACAGCGGTACCGGAGCGCCGGTCAGCGCCTCCCGTGCCTCCTCCAGCGGCCCCGCAGCCGCCTGGAACTCCGCGGCGCGAAACGCCGCAGCTCCCCGCCCCGCCGCGACAAACCCTGCCGCAAGCGGTCCATGGTCCCCGCGCGCGGCCAGCTCCCGCACCGTCACAAGCGCATCCGTCAGGGCGCTGTCCCCCGACGTGGTGAGCGCCCCCGCCAATTCCACAGCGCGGACGAGAAGGCCGTCAGCGCCGATGGAATCGCCCGCCAAGACCCGATTCCCCCACGCCGGGAGTACCGAGTCCAAGATCATCTCGCGCAACCGGCTCGGCATTGGCTCCGAGGGTTCGGACCAGTCGCGAAGCCGATCCTCTGCCTCGCGCGCCCATGCGGACCCTTCATCGAGAGTCAGGTAGCGGCGCCACGACGTTTCCGCTTCCCACCCCAGGCCGAGCCGGTCGAGCGCGACACCCAGCGTGAACCGTGCGGACGGGTCGAGCGAATCGAGTGCCGCTGCCCGGCGCGCCGAACCGAGCGCCTCGAAGAGCAGGCGCGGGGTGGCCGTGAGCTCGCCAAGCGTGAGCTGCGCCACGGCGAGGTCGTTCCATGCTTCGGCCAAGTCGGGGTGCCGGTCGGTGACGCTGAGGAGCGTGGCGTGGGCCTGGGCGACCGCCTGCGGGTCAGTCGGGCGGAGGGCCAGGTCGAGGAGCGCGAGCCCCCATTGGGCGTCGGTCGAGGTCGAGTCGCCGAGCGCAGTCCGGAGCCGCGAGGCGGTGGCAGAGAGACGGCGCAGTGCCGCGGCTGGGGTCGGGGGTGCCACACAGAGGATCGGGCTTCGGGCGCCGGTCCGGTCGCTACTCGATGTGCATTGGGTGTGGCGGACGATGCCTGCCAGGCGAGCGGACACGGGGCGGCCGCCCTCAATGCCGCGCAGGACTTCATGGCGGAGTGGAAACTCCGCCAGGCGATCAGGCGGAGTGGGATCGCATGCCAGGAGGAGAAGTGCAACCGCGCTGGTCCTCCATGGCGGCCTGCTCAGGGGGGGCCCTCGTTGAGGAGTCGCGAGAGTCTGCCGCCGAGCTCGCCCCAGTCTGGTGTGCCGGGGCGCGAGAGCAGATCGGCCACTGCACGGAGTCCGGTGGCGAAGGTGGCATCGCCACCGGCCTGCGCGCCTTCGATGGCGGGGACCAGCGCGTCAAGGCGACGCTTAGCGGTCGAGTTCTCTGCGAAGAACGTCTCGTCTTCAAGAATGGTGGCAAGCTGCGCTGCCCTGAGCCACGCACCGGCGTCGAGCCAGGGCGACTCCCCCCACAGGCGCGAGACCTCCGCAGCCAGCGCTCTCCGCTCACCTTCGGGGGCGACCTCGCCCAGCAACGCATATCGTGCCGCGAAGGGTGTTCCGCCGGCAGTCGCACCCAGCAAGCGGGAGAGTTCGTCTGCCATCCGGGCCGCCACCTCGGGTTGCCCGCCTCGTGCGGCGGTTTCCAGGTCCACCAGGCGCACCCCGACCCGGAAGGCGAGCACCGGGTCAACCCCACCGTCCTCGAATCCGCGGGTGCCTGTCCAGGGCGCGGCGGCCCAGTCCTCACCGGGCGGCGTACGGCCATCGAGCTGCGTCACCAGCGCCAGCACTTCCGGCTCGGCCGGCGCCCGAAGCAGCGACACTGCCACCACCGTGGCCACTGTTGCGGCCACCGCCAGCCCCCACCAACGCCAGGGGCGCCGCGGCACGAGCGACACCACCTCGCTGGTCGTCTCCTCCCCCGCGATCGCCGCGCTCTCCAGCAGGAGCGCGACATCCTCAGGGGAACCTGCCAGCTCCACCAGCAGCTTGGCACGCTCCTCACGGGACAGGGTGCCGTCCAACAGGGCGGCCAGCTGCTCCGGGGGGATTCGGGAATCAGTCATCGGCCTCTCTCCATCTGGACGGCCATTGGCTGGTGGATTCCCCACACGGCGTCCGTCATACCTGTTCCTCGACCTCAAGGACAGCCTGCACCGCGTCCGCCCCAACCCCGGCGGCCGTCAGCGCCTCGCGGAGTTGCGTGTGAATCCTGCCCAGCTGCCGATACAGACGCTTCTGGTCCAACCCAAGGGCGCGGGCGATCTCGGCCACCGTCGCTTCTTCCCAGTAGTGCATGCGGAGGATGACGCGTTCCTGTTCGGGCAGTTCCTGCGTGACAGCGCGAAGCAGGTGAGCCACGTCGTGTCGCGCCCGTTCCCGTTCAGTCTCCCAGAAGCCGGTGGGGCCACCCAGGGCTTGATGATCGGTCGCCGCGTCGAGGGACACTTCGCGGACCGGCACCCTGGCGGGCAGCTGCCGCAGCAGCGATTGCAGGTCTGTCTGGCTGGTCGCGACATCGCCCGTGGTCAGCAGGGCGATGGCCTCGTGGGCGGGGTGCCCGTCACGGTACACGAGCCGCTCGAGCTTCACCGCGAGCGGGCCGAGCCGGAGGGCCGCGGCCGAAGGACGCCACCGCCCCCAGTGCTGGTTGCGGTAGTCGGCGAAGAGGCGCGTGATGACCACGGTCAGGTAGGTGCGGATCGAACTCCGGCCGGAAAACTTCCGGATGATGGCGCAGTCATCCTCCATCAACCGCTCACGTACCCAGGAACCGAACTCCTCCGTGCTGGCCTGGTCCAGCGCGTGGCGGCGCGCGATCGAGGCCACCAGGGCGTCGACGACACCCAGGTGGGCCAGCAGCGGGTGGTTGGGTTCGGGGCGGACGGACGGGGATGGAGCCGTCATCTTCGCGGGTATGCCCCTCGAGGTTTGGCGGTGGAGCTGGGTGGATCTGGCGGCGGAACATGGGGAACGGCCCACGGAACGGGCAAAAGCGCGCATTCATGTGGCCGTACCGGGAGATTGTAGCCCGCGGCGGCAGGCTCCGCAAGGTGGGGGGGATGGGGTGCCTGAGGGTGCTGGCGGTAGCAAAGACCGCTTCAGGGTCCAGATGCCAAGCCGCAGCAGTAGTCGTGGACCGCTCGACGACCTTCGCTGTGCAGCCACCGCGCGCTTTCGCGTCGCGACTCAGGCGCCTGGAATGGGAACGGGAGGCAGCACCAGCCGCCTCCCGTCCCTGGACCGCGAAGCCGCGGCGCCTACTTAC
>JBHEPH010000007.1:64562-68219 GCA_046260395.1 Gemmatimonadales bacterium | reverse complement strand
GGGGGGGGGGGGGGGGGGGCACCCCCACACGGAGTCATCCCGAGGAGCGGAGCGACGAGGGATCTTGCCCGCACCCGCAAGTGGGCTGCCCAGCCCTCAGTGTCCGGGTGTCAAGTGGCTGTGATTCATGGCCTTCGCCTGTACCTCGGGAATTCCTGGGACCCTGGCCGTCTATCCCCCAACAAGGGTTGAGGGCATCGCATCCAGGGGGGCCAATGAGCACGGAAATTGTCGAGGCACGCTCCGAGCAGGACCGCCAGGCCGTCTACGCCCTGCGCTACGCGATCTACGTCGAAGAGATGCAGCGTCCCCAGCCGCATGCGGACCACGAGCTCCGGATGCTGCGGGAACCGGAGGACGAGACGGCCCACCTGCTGCTGGCCCGGAACCGTACCGGTGAGGTCGTGGGCACTGCGCGCGTGCACCTCCAGGAGGCGATTCCGTCTGACTTGGCCGAGATGTACCAGATGCACGTCCTCGAGCACTTTCATACCTCGCAGACGTCGACCGTCACGAAGATCATGGTCGACCCTGCCTATCGACGCTCACCGTTGGCCTTTCGCCTGTCGCAAGCCTGCTACGACATCGGCATCGCCGCCGGGGTCAGCTTCAATTGTATCGACTGCAATGTGCACCTGAAGTCGTACTTCACCCAGCTCGGGTTTCGGCAGATCTCGGCGGATTTCCAGCACCCGCTCTACGGCGCAGTCACCCCCCTGGTGCTGGCGCTGCGCGACTACGACTACCTGCAGCGCATCGGCTCCCCGTTCCGGTTGCCCGCGACTCGCGACCCACATCCCTCAGTGCCCTTCTTCCATCGCCTCCTGTCGGAGCGCCACCTTCACGCGGAGCAGACCTCATGACGACCGTATCGGTGCCACGATCGCGCCACCCATCGCCACAGTCCACTGTGGACTACCTGGCCAGCGGCATCACGCGCCTGCGTGAGGACATCGAGGCCACCGCGTTCTGGAGTGTCATGACAAGCCCGGCAACCGATCCGGAGCTGATCCGCGCGGTCATGAAGGAGGTCTATCTCGAGATTCACTGGTATCAGCCCGACGTCATCGAAGCCACCATGGCCGTCATCGGTCAGTTTCCCAGGACACTGGCTGCCAAGCGGGTCAGGACGATGCTGATTCACCAAGCCGAGGAGTGGGACCACGGCGAGATGGCCCGACGCGACTTCCTGGGCCTCGGGGGGACCGAGGACGAGGCCCGGACTTCGCGCATGAGCCCGACGGCATTCGCCACCGCGGCGTTCTGGCGGATGCTGGCGCACAAGCGGGAGCCGTTCGCGTACCTCGGCGCGCTCTACCTGTTCGAGGGGCTGACGCCCCTCGTCACGGCCGCCATCAAGGAGCCCCTGAAAGCCAAGGGGCTGACCGACGACACCCTCGAGTACATCGAGTTTCACTCGACCGAGGACATCAAGCACGCCAAGATCGTGGATCACCTGATTGACGAGACGGTGCAGGCATTCCCCGAATCGGCTGAGGCCATTCGCTTCGGCTTCGAGGCCTTCCTGCAGGTCTACCCGCTGCCCGGCTGGTCTGCCGCCTACAACCGGGGCCTGGCGGCGTTCAGGGCTTCCGCTGAGGCCGCCTGAGGTGCGCTGGTTGCAGGAGCCGGATCTCCGGGACCCCATCCACTTCCTGGACGATATCTCGAGTCGGCTGGAAGCAGGCGAGGATGTTGCCGGGACAATGAAGACGCTCTGCGATGGACTCTGGTGGCTCCGCCGGCACTGGCCCGGCGAGGAATGGGTCCACTTCTGCGCCGTCGCACGGCAGCACCGGCTGGCCGCGCTGGTGCATCAGGACCCCTTTACCCATCGCAGCTTCGCGAAGCCACGCGGGTACCCCGGTGACGCGAACCTGATCGACATGATCTATTACGACCAGGGCGTTGCGGACCTGGGCAGCCCCACACCACTTGGCCTCAAGATCTTCGACTCCAACAAGGACTCCACGGCGCCAGCGGCCGTCCGCGAGCGACGCGATTTCGCGGCACGCCTGATCGATGAGACGTGCAGCGCAGTCAATGGCGGCGCGATCCTCTCCGTCGCCGGCGGACACGCGCGCGAGCTGTCCCTGTCGGCGGCGGTGCGCCAACGGGCATTTGGGCGCATGGTGGTGCTCGATCAGGACGCCGACTCTTTGGAGATCGTCCGGCGCGAGTACGCGTCATTGGGTGTGGAGACCCATGCGGCCAAGGTCACGCGGCTTCTCGCAGCGCCGGAGCTGCGCGCGTCGTTCGACTTGGTCTATTCGGCAGGGCTGTACGACTACCTGCAGGATCAGCTCGCGGAGCGGCTCACGGCGGCGATGTTCAGCCTGCTGCGCCCTGGCGGACGGTTGATCATTGGCAACTTCGTGCCGGGAATCTACGATGCCGGATACATGGAGAGCTACATGGACTGGTGGCTCATCTACCGCGATGGCGGACAGATGACTGCGCTGGCCGCTTCACTGCCTCAGGCGGACGTCTCAAGCGTGCGGACGTATACCCTGAGCCATACCGATGTGGTCTACCTCGAGGTCCGACGCCGTCGGCAACCACTAGTCGCAGTCTCCAGCCCGCCGACCCGCCAGGCAGCCGCCGGCGTGGTGTGACGGTGTCGACGCTGCGGGTCTCCAGCCTGGCGACCTACCTGCCATCCGGGAGCGTCGACAACGCTCACTTCAGTCGCATCACGGGGCGAGACCCGTCCTGGTTTGAGTCTCGCACCGGCATCCAGACCCGTCGGCGGGCGTCACCCTCCGAGAACACGAACACCATGGCGATCGCTGCGGCGCGCGAACTCTTGAGCCTCGAGCCGTCATTGGCCGGCGAGGTGGACCTGATCATTGGGTGCACCTACACCCCATGGGATACGGTTGGGACGCTGGCGCACGCTGTGCAGCGGGACCTGGGCATCATCCAGGCAAGGGCATTCCAGCTCTCGTCCGCCTGCTCCTCTGTCATGAACGCGTTTGAAATCGTCGCGGCGATGGTCGAGTCAGGACGCAGCCACGTCGCCCTGGTCGTGGCGGCCGAGCACAACAGCGGCTATGCCGATGATGGCGACCAGAACGCCGGTCACTTGTGGGGCGATGGCGCTGCCGCCGCCGTGCTCCGTGGCGGAGGCCCGGGCCGGCTGGAGGTGGTCGATGTCGCCACGGCTGGGCTGGCGAATGTGGGACGCGGGTGCGAGGGTGTGCACTTGAGGCCGCTTGAGGATGGCCTGGTCATGCCATTCGGGAGGGATGTGTTCACCACTGCCTGCGAGGAGATGGAGGCACAGGCAAGGGGCATGCTGGACCGAAACGGACTGGCGCCGGCGGACCTTCGGCTGCTGGTACCCCACCAGGCCAATCAGCGCATCCTCGACCGGCTGGCGGTCGCGCTCGCCCTGGACCCATGCCGGGTCGCGTCCACCATGGCGTCGCTGGGCAACACGGGGTGCGCCAGCACTTTGATCACGCTTCACAACCAATTGCAGTTCCTGGATGCTGGCGATTACGTCCTCTTGGTCACCTTCGGTGGGGGGTACTCGGCGGGGTGCGCGCTCCTGCGGTGCCATTGACGCACCGGTTCTGGAACGCCCAGCTCGCCACACTCGGTATGCCGCGGCGGGGGGGGCGGCGGGGGGAGGCTTGGGCGGCATTCCAGTAC
>JBHEPH010000007.1:0-64552 GCA_046260395.1 Gemmatimonadales bacterium | reverse complement strand
GGAGAAAAACACAAGTCGTGGCCGTCTCTGTATCCATGACCCTAACATCCTTGACCAGGCGCCCACCCCCGGAGGTACAATGAGAACCAGGTCCCCGTTCCTCGCCATCCCGATCCTCGCCGTGGCACTGTTGGCGAGCGCCTGCACCGACACCACTGCGCCGACATTCACGGACACCCTAGCTCTCTCCGCCGCGCACGCAGGGTCAGGCGGCCCCGGCGGCGTCAGCGCGGGTCTGAGAGTCTGGCTGCAGGCAGGCGAAGGGATCACCGCCTTGAACGGTGGGCCAGTGCAGCAGTGGGCAGATCAGTCCGGGAATGCCAATCACGCAGTCTGGACTGGCGGTGGAATGGGCGAGTTGCCTCCGCTCTATGTCGCCTCGCATCCGGCGGTTCGCGGACAGCCAACTGTCCGCTTCGATGGGGCAAGCGCACTCGAGATCGACCTCACCTGGCTTGCCGGCTCCGACTACACGATAATCGTCGTTAACGGTCGCGACCGAGCTGGCCTGGCCAATTTCTACATCGCTGGAGATCAGGTCGGGATCGACCGTAATCTCGTTCTCGGCTATGAACGTACCGATCTCCTGCGACAGGCGCACTTCGCCAATGATCTTGACGCCGTCGTTGAGGACTACTCGGGGACCGAGATCTGGTCGCTGGACACGTTTCTCTTCGCACAGGCGGCGGGCCGGACCCTGTATCACAACGGCGCCTCCGTCGCGACAGATAACAACGTCAGCCCTTTGCTGAGTAACTCCGGCTCCACACTCGGTCACTTCCGTGCCATTCCCATCTACTGGTTCGAGGGCGATCTCGCCGAGGTCATCGTCTACGATCGTGCTCTGTCCTCCAGCGAGCGGCTCCTGGTCGAGGCCCACCTTGCCGGCGTCTACGGTTATGCCCTCGATGTGAACGACTACGTCCCCTGCACCGCCGACTGGGGCAGCCACGGCCGCTACGTCGCCGCTCACGCGCAGGCTGTGAATACCCTCGTGGCAGCGGGGGTGCTCACCCGGGCAGCAGGTGGCATGGCCAAGGCCGCCGCCGCCGGCTCAACCTGCGGCATCTGACCCGCCGCCCCGGACCATGGTGTCGGGTGTTCATGCCGGTCGCGTGCTGCTGGACCTGACCCTGCCACGGTGTGATACAGACCGTTTGCGCCCGGCTATTGAGGGCCCGCAAATACCCCGCTTCAGGGAGAGACTTCATGTCCACCCGCACCTCCAGACTTCGCGGCCCGTTCAGCCTCGCCCTCGCGGCATCCATTCTCCTCTCCCCCATCGCCGGGTGCGGTGGCGAAGACATCACGCCGCCCCACGTCGTACCCGTCCCAACCGCCATTGTCCTCTCCGCGTCGACGCTGTCACTTGTATCCCTCGGGGCAACGCAGCATGTGACAGCTACCGTCCGGGACCAGACCGGGGGGACGATGGCGATCCAGGTATCCTGGGCCTCCACCAACGACGCCGTGGCAACGGTCTCCGCAACCGGGACCGTGACGGCAATTGGCAACGGGACGACGACGATCACCGCCTCGGCAGGCGCGGTCACAGCCACGGTGGCCGTGACGGTGGATCAGGAGCCGGCCGCCATCAGCCTGTCGAGTTCATCTGTCCGACTCGGCATGCCTGGAGCCGAGACCCTGCACGCCACGGTCACGGATGCGCGCGGTGCGCCCATCGTCAATGCGGCCGTCACCTGGTCGACGTCCGAGCCCGCCATCGCGACTGTCACACAAAGCGGCGTTGTCAGTTCAGTGTCCTCCGGCTCGACCACCGTCACGGCTGCGGCCGGCAGCGTGACTGCCACGGCCTCCGTCATTGTCTCGCTCGTGGCCGCCATCACCGTGACGGCGCCGGTGAGTGAAGCCATCGAGGGGCAGCCGGTGCAGTTGACGGTGGGCGTCACCACTCACACGGGGGCACCGGTCACCGGCGTGCCCGTCACCTGGCTCAGCGATTCAGTACACATCGCGACCGTGGATGCGTCCGGTCGCCTGACGGGCCTACGAGCCGGTGTTACGCGCATCCGTGCGCGCGCTGACGGGCTCGAAGCTTCCCTCCTGCTCACCGTGCGTGGGCTTGTCCATCGCTGGACCTTCTCCGAGAGTGGTGGTTCCGGGACGGTGTTCCTTGATGACCTGGGCGGCGCGCACGCCACCATCGCAGGAACCGGCTCATCCCCTGCGTCGGCGGTGGCGGGCATGGTCACGCTGACCGGCGGGCCGCAAGCGCAGGCGCAGTATGTCGCTCTCCCTGCCGGTCTCCTGCGCACCAAGACCGACGCCACGATCGAAATATGGGCAACGCTGCATTCCCTCAAGGCATGGAGCCGCGTGTTCGACATCGGGTCGTCTGCAGCGAACAACCTGTTTATTGCATGGTCGCACGGCACGGATCCCACGACCGACCGTACAGGGTTCACCGTGAATGGCGTGGAGCAGCGCCTCGATCGTGCCTTTGCGCCGTTCACCATCGACTTGCAACACCACATCGTGCTTGCCATCGACGAGGGCGGCGGTGCCGGCGGACAGACCCGCCTTACCCTGTACCTGGATGGAACGCCACGAGGGTCGTTCGAGACAACCTACCGCTTGCGTGACCTGGTGGATACTGACTTCTGGCTCGGACGCTCGCACTACTTGGACGAGACCGCCAATGCGTCTTACGACGAAGTCCGGATTCACGACCGCGCCTTCGCCGGGCCCGATGTGCAGCAGTCATTTCTGCGCGGACCGGTGCGGTCCGGTGGGCCGGTGTCCATCAGCATCCTCCCGCCGGCCGGGATGCGTGACACCGTTCGCGGCGTCGATGTACGCTTTGCCTTGAAAGCGATTGGGAAGGATCAGCTCGGGCGGCAGTTCCCAGTCGCCGGCGCGCAGTGGAGCAGCAGCAATCCGAACGTAGCCAGTATCAACCCCACGACCGGCGCAGTGCATGCCAAGGTGCCGGGAGCAACGCAGGTGACACTCACTGTGGGCAGCACTGTGGCCCATTGGAGCTCTGAGGTCGTTCGCCTGCGCCGGGTGGCGGTCGATCCGTATCTGGCCACGCCCGCGACCGGGGCGTTGTGGGAGGTTCCCGTCGTCATCATCGAATACCTGCCAACGGCCGATGGTTCCAACATAGACGTGACCCGCAACCCGGACTTCTGGTGGCTCAACCCGATGTCCCTCGATGCCATGGAAGCCAACAATCTCGCGATACTGAAGCGTCGGAAGATGATGGTCGAGCAGGGAAGTCGCTTTCGTGGTTACGCCAACGCCGCCGCCCTACCCAGCCTGGGCTACCGCGTTGTGGATCACATCATCGTGTATGATCAGATTCCACCACATCCCACGAAACGCTCGACCCTCCCGGGCCAGCCCAGGTATGAGGACTGGCACGCCGTGATGGCAGACCTCAACCTGGCGCCGTTCATGACTGCGCACACTGTTCGTGAGCTGTGGGTTGCTTGGAGTGGATTCGATGGCGGCTTCCCGATCTACATGCACGACCCGACGGTATTCAAGGTGGAAGACATGCGCGTGGGATGGGAATCAAACATGGTCAGTCCAACGACGGCGGACATTTCGAACAGCGACCGGGATCCGCATGACGCGCCCAAGCTGTCGCACACCTACATCATCTACGGCGTCCCCACCCGGCGCAGTCAAGCTGAAGCGGTTCACGTTGTGGGACACCAGCTCGAAGCCATGCTGTCATACATCTCGAGCCGCCAGACCGGGAATGACCGTTTCTTCTGGGAGAAGTTCGTCGGCGTGAACGCACTGAACCAGTTTGCGACGGGGCGGGCGGGATGGACGCACATGCCGCCCAACACGACCGGAAACTATGACTACATCAATCCGACGCTCGTGGCGTCGGACATCGAGGACTGGAGACCTGACAACGCCGGCCAACAGAAAGCAGTCAATGTCGATACCTGGGGGAACCTGACGTACCCATGGCCCGGCGAGCCGGACTTCGGCCAGCGCGTCGAATCGCAGTGGTACACCTACTGGTTCCAGAACTTCCCGGGCCGAGGCAACCAGATTCCGCACGGCCCCACCTGGATGACCAACTGGTGGTCCTTCGTCGCCAACTGGGATGCGGCCATCACATCGGGGCTCGGGCTGTATGCGTCCACCCCGGCCGCGGTGCAGGGTGCGAACGTGGCCTATCCATATCAGGCGCCGGCGACGACGCGGGCGCCAGTGGTGCATCGGCCTGGACCGCCGTAAGCGTGCTGGCGGGGCCGCCCCAGCGCCCGGTGCTGCGCCAGGTTGGCAGCCACGTTGCCCGCAATGGGGCTGGTCTGGGCCCCGGCGATGCCACGGGTTGGGGTCAGGTGGCCTCCGGACCGCCGGGGCCTGATTCTACTCGCATTGGGTGCGCCGATGCATGCTGCCCGCGCTACGCGCGGGCATTCAATGGGGTTTGTTGTGCACGCAGGGGCGCGCCCGATGGGCGCGCCCCTACGCGGGAGCCCGAGGCCGGGCGCAAATATCGCGGGTCACGGGCGGTGTTTCGACTGGTCCCCGGCTCACGCCGGGGCTCGGCATACCGCGGCTGACGCCGCTGAGCACCGGCGCGTTAGCGCCGCCCAGCCGAGCCCAGGCGTGAGCCTGGGACAACTCCACACCCCCGCGCGCCGCGCGGGCTCTCAATCGGGTCGGTGGCCCGCGCAGTGGCGCCTACCCACCGTCCCCATCTTGCCACCAGGCATCCCGGCCCATACCTTCTCGATCCACGCCCTTTCCGGACAGGCGCCAGCCTGCAGGGGGTACCACCATGGTCGAACCCTCGCACTTCACCGCTCCAGCGAACACGAGGACGCCGTCGCCCCAACCCGCGCCTCCTGAAGCGGGACTGGGCTGGCGCTGGGGAGCCCTGGGACTTGGTGTCATCATCACCGCTGCCCTCCTGGCGATCTTTGCTTCCCCCCGCAACGACGACCAGCCACCCCTCATCCTCGTCGCGGCCTACCAGCCTGTGGCGCACGAATCCTCCCACCCCGCGCTCGGCATCATTCTGGCCGACTGGGTGGCCTTCTCGCTCGGTAGGACAGGGCGGGTCGAAGTGCTCGACGGCAGCACCCGCATCCATACCCTGCTCAGGTCTCGAAGCGACACCAATGAGGACCACACCCACCGTGCGCGCATACTGGCCCGGGAAACCGGCGCGCGATGGCTCCTGACCGGGGACTACTTCCAGATCGGCGACTCGCTCGCCGTCGTGACCAGGGTGACAGACGCAGGCTCCGGCGAGGTCCTCCACAGTTTCCGCACTGCGACGCTGGCCTCCGAGTATCCGGCCACGCTCCTGGACCTTGTCTTGCGCGATGCATTGAACTGGATGCTCGAGAGAGGCGGGTCAAGCACCGCCTCCCAGCCTCCACCCGACACCCAGGCACCCGCGCTGGAGGCCTACGTCACCTACCTGACCGCGGCGCAGCACTGGGTGGGCGGTGCGCGACACCTCGCGGACCCGCTCTTCAAGGACGCCCTCGCCGCCGACCCACGCCTGGCGGGGCCGATGGCCTGGCTGGTCGGTGCCCTCGATCCGACCTGGCCCTGGCAGTGGCGGGACTCGCTGGCCGAGTCACTCGCGGGTCGCGAGGTGATCCTGCCGGACGCGGATCGGGTCCTGCTCAACTGGTGGCAAGCGCGTCGTGGGGAGGACGCCACGCAGGCGCTCGACGCGGCCCGGGCCTGGGTGAGGGCCGCGCCGGCGTCTTCGGATGCCAAGTACTGGGCCGCGCTGGTCGCCGTGGAGATGGGAGACGCCGCGACCGCCGCCGAATTGTTTGCCCAGGTTCGCACCGGATTCGACAGGCTTTCGGCCGGGGTCAACCCTTCCACCCTGCTGCAGACCGGGGCCTGGGCGTTTCATGAGATCGGGGACTATCCGGCGGAACTCGCCTGGCTCGACCTGTTCAGCGCCGAGACCCTGGCGGGAATGTCGGCCTGTCGCCGCGCCGTCTCCGTCCGGGCGCTGATGCAACCGGATCTGGATTTCGACGCTGCGGCCAGCCGCTGCCGCTCCGAGTCGCCGGACTCCCTCGGCACGCTCCCGGCGCGCTTGCGCCTGGACGCGGCCACCGAACTTCGAGCCCATGGTGCCCTCGGGCACGCCGATCGGATCGCGCGGGAAGCCATCATCCTGTACGAACGTGCGACCGCGAACGAGCCGTCGCCAGTCTGGGTCGCGGCGACGTACTGGGGCAATCTCGGCCACCTGCGGCTCCTTACCGGCGATTGGCCCGGGTCGCGGGAGGCCTTCGCGCGCGCCCTCGCCCTGGAGGGGGAACAAGGCGGGAGTCGATGGTGGGGGTGGCTTGGCGTGGCCCACGCGCGCGCGGGCGAGGTCGCCGAGTCTGAACGGGTGCTGGATCGCCTGCAAAGCGCGGACATCCCGGGGTTGGCCTTCGAGCAGGCACGAATCCATGCCAGCCTTGGCCGGATCGAGGAGGCGAATGCCATCCTCGACCGGCTGCCCCCCGGACGCTTCTCGGCACGGACGCGGGTGCTGCATGATGTGGCATTCGACGGGATGCGGCCCGCGAGCGGCGCTCCACGCTGACTGGTGCAGTAGCCTCGAGCCCAGGGGATGGGGGGGGCGCGTGCGGGATTGGGTGAGGGGCTCACGCGGAGCCGCGGAGGACGCGGAGCACCGGGCTGTCAGACGGGAATACGCTTCCACCGTTTTCGCCGGACAGGTGCAGGCGAACGGCGCGCAGCCGTCGGCCGCACCACGACGTCCACCTCATGGCCAAGGAGATGCAGGATGGCCAGGAGCTGCCCGGCCGACTTGCCGGAACGACTGGGATCCAGGAGCCGGTACAGCTGGCTGGGAGAGGTACCCAGGCGGCGGACCACCTCGCGCTTGGCCAGATCGCTCTGCGCCAGGGCCTTCCGCGCCTCCACCGTCAGCCGGTGCACCAGCACCTCGTTCCAGTAGGTGGGATCCTGGTGGTACTCGAGCACCGCATCGAGATGCACGGTGTCCTCCGCGCCGGACTCCAGGCGATAGGTAAACGCCTCCCGGCCGGTGTCGGGGTCCGCATAGACCTCGGCGACACGATCCTCACTCGTTGGCGCAAGGGAGAGCTTGGCGTACGGATAGGTAAAGGCGCCCCGGGCCGTACGGAGCTCGAACGCCTTCTTGCGGTTGTTGGCCTCGACAGCCTGAATCTTCACAGCGCGCCTTCCTCCTGAAGTTCCGCGATGAGACGGAGGACTCGGTCCGTCGCCTCGCCCTTCATGGCGACCTGATCATCGAGGTTCCACTTCACGACCAGCCGCCCATCGCGGTAGACGTGCACATGGCGCGGGGGGTGATCGCCCTTCCAGGTCACGAAGATGAACCCGCCGCGGCGCAGCTTGCCCATTAATAGTACCGCCTGTGGTAACAGATAACAAGCATCGTGCGGCGTCACCGGTGGCACGTCGGACCCCCGCCCCCTACAACTCCATCACGGATCCGTGGCGAGGCTCGCAACGGCAGGCCAAGGTAGGGAGATTCCTCATGTCTCGCTAGCGCAGAAAAACGCGGAACGTACACGCTCTGCGCGGGCTGTTGATGGGGTTCGTTGTGCGCGCAGGGGCGCGCCGGAGGCGCACCCCTACGCGGGGGCCCGTGCGCGGGAGCCAGAATCGCGGTCGTCGGGTGGGGTTTCGCCTCGTCCGGGGTGTGAGCCTGGGACACCCATACTCCCCGTGCTGCGCGCGGGCTTTCCAAGGGATCGGCGAGGCCGAGGCCTCCACGGATCCGCACCCCCTCCCGGCTCAACCTGTCACCCCGCCAGCGCGTGCGGCTGCCGAGTCGCGGCGAATGCCCCCGGCTGATTAAGTTATGTGGCGGGGCCGCCGCGCCCCGCAACAGCAGCACGATCCGTGAGACGTCATCGCAGAGGAGCCGTTGAACGGTGAGATGTCTGAGGATCCTGGTGGAGCCCGAGGATGGGCTCGGATCCCCGATCTCACCGATGATCACCTGCGACTTCGCCACCCAACATCAGGACAACGCGACCGCCTCGGCCGGGTGTTTCCAGCCCCGCGGTGTCTACCAACAAAAGTGTCGTCAGGCGCCCGCCGCTGCGCCCGCCCACTGTAGCTTACAAGGCAGCCGTCTCCACCAATTCGGGAGCTTCCAATGCCCATCCTCGATGTCTTCAAGGCCGGCCTCAGGATGACCCATGAGCGCAAGGCCTCCGACCTGCACGTCAGTGCCGGTGGGCCGCTCCGAATGCGCATCCATGGCGAGGTCGTGCCGATCGATGATTCACCGGTCCTGAGCGCTGCCGATCTCACCGAAATTGCCACCGAGATCCTGCTCAGCACGAGGAAGGCGACGCCCGACAACGTGGTCGCCAAGTTGAGCGAGCTCACCGAGATGGATTGCTCGTATTCCCTTCCCGGCCTCGGCCGCTTCCGCGTCAATCTCTGCCTTCAGCGCGGCTCGTTCTCGGCGGTGTTGCGGGGGATCGCCGATGTCATTCCAACCTTCGAGGAGCTGGGGCTTCCCCCGGTGCTCTCCGACATCGCCATGGAGGACCGGGGCCTGATCCTGATCTCGGGCACCACCGGCAGCGGCAAATCGTCGACGATGGCGGCGATGGTGGATTATATCAATCGTCACAAGCGGAAGAAGATCGTCACCATCGAGGATCCTATCGAGTTCCTGCATCGGGACATCGACTCGATCGTGATCCAACGCGAGGTCGGCAGCGACACCCATGGCTTCGAGCCGGCGCTGCGAGCCGCCCTTCGGCAGGATCCCGACGTCGTCCTTATCGGTGAGATGCGCGACAGGGTCACGGTCGATGTGGCGCTGCAAGCCGCCGAGACCGGACACCTGATCCTGGCGACGGTACACACCACCGACTCGATTCGCGGGGTGACGCGGTTCGCCAGCGTCTTCGAGCCAAGCGAGCAGCTGGGGGTGCGGAAGCGGCTCGCCGAAGTGCTGCGAGCGATGGTATCGCAGCGACTCCTCCCCCGGGCCGATGGCATCGGCCAGGTCCTCGCGGTGGAGGTCATGCGGCACACATCCGCGATCGAGGAGTGCATCGCCGACCCGGACAAGACCGCGGAAATCGTGAAACTGATCGAGGATGGCGGGGCGGTGTATGGCACCCAGAGCTTCGATCAGAACCTCATGGAACTCCACCGCGGAGGCCTGATCACCCTGGAGGTGGCGATGTCTGCTGCTACAAGTGCGGATGACTTCGTGCGCAATCTGCGGTTCACCTGATGGCTGGGGGCCGCGGTGCTGCCGTGCTCGCTGGCCGCGATGGTGACAGGCGCGACGAATGCGCGCTGCGGAAGCTCCGGAGGCAGATGCAGGAAGGGAGAAGGAAGAAGCTCGCCCCCACACGGAGCCCACTTCTCGCTTCTCCCTTCACACTTCTCGCTTCAATAGCAGGGGCGGGACTCGTTGCGAAGCTCCGAGTCCCCTTCGGTTTGCAGCGAAGCGAAAACCATAGCAGGGGCGGGACTCGAACCCGCGACCCCGGCATTATGAGTGCCGTGCTCTAACCACCTGAGCTACCCTGCCGTGAACAGCCCACAAATCTACGCCCCCACCCCACCCGGCTCAAGGCTCCCGGTTGATCCGGTACACGAACTCGCCGGGCCGGATCATCCCCAGCCGCTCCCGGGCAATCCGCTCCTGGACCTCGGGATCGGTCAGGATGGCCTTGAGGTACCCGGTCAACGAGTCCACGTCCTGCTCCAGCACCGCGATCGAGTCCTCCTCCACCGCCACCAGCTGCTGCAGCTCCCGATGATCCAGCACCCCATACTCCCCGCCCATCAGCGCAAAGACCAGGGCGACCACCAGGACCCCCACCCCCACCCACCGCAGCGGGGTCACAGCGGGTAGAGATCCCGGCCCGGATAGTGGCCGAGCGCATCCAGCTCCTCGGCGATCCGCAGCAGCTGATTGTACTTGGCCACCCGGTCGGTGCGGCTGGCGCTCCCGGTCTTGATCTGCCCTGCCCCGGTGGCCACCGCCAGGTCGGCGATGAAGGTGTCTTCTGTTTCGCCCGACCGGTGGGAGATCACCACCCCGTAGCTCGACCCCTTGGCCAGCTCGATGCACTGCAGCGTCTCGGTCAGCGTGCCGATCTGGTTCACCTTGATCAGGATCGCGTTGGCCACCGACTCCTCGATCCCCCTCCCCAGCCGGTCCACATTGGTCACGAAGAGGTCGTCACCCACCAGCTGGCAGCGCTCACCGAGCCGCTCGGTCAGCAGCGACCAACCCTCCCAGTCGTTCTCGTCCAGCCCGTCCTCGATCGAAACGATCGGGTAGCGATCCACCCAGCCGGCATACAGGTCCACCATCCCCGCGGCGTCCAGGCGGCTGCCATCGCCCTTCTTGAAGACGTACTCGCCGTTGTCGTGCAGCTCGCTCGCCGCCACGTCCAGGGCGATGGCCATGTCCTTGCCCGGCTCATACCCCGCGCCGCGGATCGCCTCCATCAGCACATCGAGCGCCGCCTCATTGCTCGGCAGCATCGGCGCAAAGCCACCCTCGTCCCCCACCGCGGTGCTCAGCCCCATCTTGGTCAGCACCTTCTTGAGCGCATGGAAGGTCTCGATCCCCATGCGCAGGGCGTCGCCGAAGTTTTCCGCGCCCATCGGCACGATCATGAACTCCTGGGCATCCACGTTGTTGCTGGCGTGTGCGCCGCCATTCAGGATGTTCATGAGCGGCACCGGCAGCACCCGCGCCATTGGCCCACCCAGGTAGCGATAGAGCGGCAGCCCGCAATCCTCCGCCGCGGCACGGGCCACCGCCAGCGAGACCGCCAGGATCGCGTTGGCGCCAAGCTTCGACTTGTTCGGCGTCCCGTCCGCGTCCATCATCTCGGCGTCCACCATGATCTGGTCGGTGGCGTCGAGGCCCTCCAGCCGGGGGCCGAGAACCTCGTTGACGTTGCGGACCGCCTCGAGGACGCCGCGGCCGCCATAGCGCAGCGGATCGCCGTCGCGCAGTTCGGCCGCCTCATGCTCGCCGGTCGAGGCCCCGCTCGGCACCGCGGCCATGCCACGGGCGCCGCTGGCCAGGGTCACTTCGGCTTCGACGGTCGGGTTGCCCCGGCTGTCAATGATCTCACGGGCATGTACGTCGATGATGGATGACATGGGTCCGGGGGTTCAGGGCGGTAGTCGGGTGTGGACCAGCGAAAGATAACGGCACCCGTAGGGGCCGACCGTGGTCGGCCCTTCCGACCGTGGTCGGCCCTTCCGACCGTGGTCGGCCCTTCCAACCGAGGTCGGCCCCCCTGCCCGGTAATGAACCCAGGCGGACCATCCCTCGCTCCGCTCGGGACAGGCTTGTCCGCCCCTACAAGCGCATGAAAACGCCCGCCCGGAAGGAGGTCCGGTCCAGGTTCTGGGCCCGCACCCCGCGCAATTCGCCACTGAATCCCCAGCGGCCGGTCTCGTTCCCGTCCACCAGGACCCCCGCGAAGATCTGCCCGCCCACCGCCACCCCATCGTAGATGTCCCGGATGTTCGGCTCGTCGTAGTCGTTGCTCCGGACGTGGAATCCGACCCCCGCGCCGATGTAGGGCGCCACGGTACGCACCTGGAACGGCTTGTACCGCAGGTCGGCGCTGATCGTCAGGTCGGAGAACGATCCGTCCAGATCGGCGCGTTTGGTGTCGGCGCTGAGGTAGTTCACGCCGAGGGCGAATCGCAGGCGGGGCGTGCGGTATGCGCCGAGTTCCATTGTGGCACCGAACTCGAGCGTGTTCCCCGCGTTCTCGATCGCGGCGTAACCGAGATGGACACCGAGTGCCGGCCGGAGGTACTGGGGCACGGTGTCCACGACCGGCGGTGGCGTGGTGGGCATCGGGATCTGGGCCTGAAGTGGTGCTGCCACCAGGAGCGCCAGCACAGGCAGGGCAAAAGTGGGTCGCGTCATGGGTACCTCGGGTTCACAAGTTCACTGGCCTGGGGGGACACCGAGTGCCTCAAGCTCCCGCCGGCACCGCATGCTGACCGCATCGCGGTCCTCGTAAGTTAAACCCGTGGTGGGAATTGGCGTTCCGATCATGATACTGATGGGCACCTGCCGCGGCGCGATGCTTCCCTTCGGCATCGACTCGTAGGCCCCGAGTATCGCGACCGGCACGACCGGCACCCCGGCGGCAATGGCCAGGACGAACGGTCCCTTCTTGAACGTCAACAGCCGTCCGTCCGCGCTGCGGGTGCCCTCGGCGAACACCATCGCGGAGGTGCCCCCGCGAACATCCCGTGCTGCAACGTCATAGGCGCTGAAGGCGGAGGCGCGGTTCTGGCGGTCAATGGCGATGTGCCCCGAGGCACGAACGGCCGGCCCGAAGACGGGAATCCCACCCAGTTCCTTCTTGTAGACGAATCGGATCGAGCCGGGGAGGTGCTCCAGCAGCGCCCAGATATCCACGAAGGAGGCGTGATTGGCCACGTACACATACGGCTGACCCGGCGCCAGGCGCTCCATCCCCTCCACGCTTGCCTGGAGCCGGTTCCAGCGCATCATCTTCACGCCCCAGCTGCGGCACATCTCGTCGTACACTCCACCGGGCTGGTGGCGGACGCCACGCCATGCATTCGCCAAGACCCGGCCGCCGTACCAGATCGTCAGCACCTTCACGGCGAAGAGGAAGCGGATGGCGCGGATCACCGGAAGTGGTCGTAGCCGCGCAGGAAGACCGGCTCCCCGTGATGCAAGAGGTGGGCGCCTTCCCCCGCGGCAACGTGCCCCACCCGCGTGAGCGGAATACCGGCTTCGGCGAAGCACCTCTCGGCACCCGCCTCGCCGAACGTCTCCGGCAGCGCCACCAGCAGCTCGTAGTCTTCGCCTCCGGCGGCGGCCACCAGTGCCGCGGCGCGCTCGCCGGCCCCGGACACCCCGGGATGCACCGGCAGGCGTTCGAGCTCGATCGTCAGCGCCACCTTGGAGGCGCTGGCCAGGTGCGCGGCGTCACCGGCCAGGCCATCGCTCAGATCCAGCATGGCGTGGGCTCCCGCTGCCGCGAGCCAGCGGCCCACGCCAATCCGCGGCTCGGGCCGCGCAAAGGCTGCCCGCGCCGCCGCCGCCGGCTCGGTGCCTGCCTGCCACGATTCCAGCGCGGCCCGGGCACCTCCGAGGGCGCCAGTCACCCAGACACCGTCACCGGGCCGCGCCCCACTCCGCCCCAGCCAGGCGCTCGTGGACCCCACCACCGTGATCGCGAGTTGCAGCGTGGCGCCCCGGGAGAGATCGCCGCCGAGCACCTGCCCCCCGGCTGCGGACACCGCGTTGCCGACCCCGTCCATCAGCGCCACGGCATCCCGATCGGTGCAGTCATCGGGCAGGGTGATCGCCGCGAGGAGACCGACCGGATCGGCGCCCACCGCCGCCAGATCGGAGAGCGCTCCCGCGGCGGCACGCCAGCCGATCTCCTCGAACGACAGCCACTCGCGCCGGAAGTGGATGCCGTCCACGCTGACATCGGTGCTGAGGGCCAGGAAGCCGCCGGTGATCGGCACCATGGCGCAATCATCACCGAGCTCCGCAGCGCGCGGCCCCAGCACCGCGGCAATCTCGCGGATCCGATCGAACTCCACCCCGGGTCCCAGGATGCTCATCAGCCGCGCTCGGGTCGGGGGAGTTCGTGCAGGATCGGGGGCCGCACGGGGGCTCCGTGCGATGCCAGCCGAGCCCAGTGGCGCCAGAGATCGGGCAGGGCTTCGAGCAGGTCCATCGGCCGCATGGCGCGGGCGGTGCGCCGCCGCGCGGCGATGTCGGCGGCATCGCCGAGCGCCTGCGCGGCCATCCCGGTGGCCGTGCGGGGCTCCACACCCTGGGCCAAAAAGGCGGCCGCCAGCCCCGCCAGGCAATCACCGCTGCCGCCAGTCGCGAGCCCGGGGTTGCCGGCGGCCACCGTGAGGGTCTGCCGTCCCGGCGTCGCGATGACCGTGGGCACGCCCTTGAGCAGCACCGTGCACTGGGTCAGCTCGGCGGCCCGCTCTGCGGCATGCCACGGATCCACCGTCGCGTCGGATGCCAGGTCGGGAAAGAGCGCGCGGAACTCCCCGAGATGCGGCGTCAGGAGGACCGGCCGGCGGCCCGCGCGCGCCGCCAGCTCTGCCACGCGGCCCTGCAACGCCATCAGGCCATCGGCATCCACCACCACCGGTGAACGACCCGCATCAAGTACCCCAAGGACAAGCGCGTCGCGTCCCGGTCCGCGGCCAAGCCCCGGGCCCACGACAATGGCGTCGGCCCGGCCGAGCAGCTGCGAGCAGTCCTTGGTCAATGCGGCATCGAACGGCTGGGCCAGGGACTGCACATCGGGTTCGGAGCCGGCGAGGTCTCGCACCGTCTCCGCTGGTGCGACGATGTGCACCAGGCCGGCGCCGGCCCCGAAGGCCGCGCGTGCGGCGAGCCGCGCCGCGCCGGTCATGCCGGCATCACCACCCACCACCACCACCCGACCGCGCTCGCCCTTGTGGGCATCCGAGGGGAAGGGCTTGAGCTGCCGAGCGGCGTGGAGCGCCGTCATCAGGATGGGCCAGTCGCCCGCGGCCGGTGGACACCCGATATCCACCACCACCAGGTCTCCGCAATCATCACGGGAGAGGAGGTGCCCACGCCGGAACCCGCCAAAGGTGATCGTCAGCGCGGCCTGCAGCGGCCCGTGGTTGACGCCATCGAGCAGGTTGAGTCCGGTCGGTCCGTCCACGGCAATCAGCGGGATGTCGAGGTCGGCGAGCCGATGCGCGAGATCGGCCACCGTGCCACGGAGCGGGCCGGAGGCGCCGGTGCCGAGCAGGGCATCCACCAGGAGACCGGCGGCAGGCCACGGTCCGTCGGCGGCGACGGTGCGCACACCATCCTCGTGCGCCAGCCGGGCCTGAAGGACGGCGAGTTCGCTGCCTGGTTCGCCGGAGGCGGCAACCCACACCGGAAGCCCGACCGCCTGCAGCGCCCGGGCGATGACCCAGCCGTCGCCGCCATTGTTGCCCGGGCCAGCGGCGACGAGCACTCCCTGGCGGCAGCGCGAGGCATACCGTTCGGCAATGACCTGCGCGGCGGCGCGTCCGGCGGACTCCATGAGCGTGCCGAGCGGGCGGCCGGCAGCACTGGCGGCGCTATCCCAGGCGCGGGACTGTTCAGGGGTCAGGATGGGGAGCATGAGAGCTTCGAGGGAGAAGTGTGAAGGGAGAAGGGAGAAGTGGACCACAGGGTTGGCACTTCTCGCTGCTCGCTTCCTACTTCGAACTTGATTGGATGGCCCGCCCGAAGCTGATCTCGCCGTTGTCAATGCGGAGGTTGAATCCGCACTCGGGGTTGGTGCACACCCAGGCCTTGTAGGTGATCGGTGCGCCGTCGCGCCCGTAGTCGGAGAGCGGGATCAGGGTCCCATCGTCACACTTCTGGCAGGCCGGCCAGTCCACACGTTCCATTGGTGCCCCCTTCCCTTCCCGGCGACCACCGCCGCGTCAGTGCCCGGACGCTCCCAGCCAGACCTCATCCTCGCCGAACACCTCGGCGAACTCGAACCGGCCGGCAAAATCTTCCACGCGATCCCCGGGCTGGGTCACGAGAAGTCCCACTTCCACCAGGGTAAAGACGATCCGCCCGAAGTCCTCGGAGCGGCGGATGCCCCAGTGTTCCAGCACCGTGCGCGCCATCGGGCCAAACTGCTTGATGGCAAAGTCGCGGCAGCCCCAGGAGAGTTCCTCGCCACTGACATGGCGCCGCGCGTCGAGGCGGCCCTGAAGGAACTCCACGCTGCCCAGGACGAACAGATACGCCCGCTCGTGGTACCCGCCACCGCGCGCCGCGAGGCGTGCCTGCATCTCGGCGGAGAACTGCAAGTCGTTCATGCGGCGTAGAGGGGGAACGCCCCGGCGAGGGATTCGACGTCGCGGCGCACGCCGGCGAGCGAGGCATCGTCGCGCTTCGTGAGCGCCCGGTCAATGAGCGCGGCGATCTGTTCCATCTCGTGCAGTCCCATGCCGCGCGTGGTCAGTGCGGGCGTCCCCAACCGGATCCCGCTGGTGACGAACGGCGACTCGGGGTCGTCGGGAATCGTGTTCTTGTTGACGGTGATGGCGGCCTGGCCGAGCACCGCCTCGGCCTCCTTCCCGGTGATCCCCTTGGGCCGCAGGTCCACCAGCATCAGGTGGGTATCGGTGCCGCCGGAAACGATGGCAAAGCCGCGATCAGTGAGGGCGTCGGCCAGGCGCTTGGCGTTGGCCACCACCCGGTGGGCGTAGGCGCGGAAGTCCGGGGTGAGCGCCTCGCCGAAGGCTACTGCCTTGGCGGCGATGACATGCTCCAGCGGGCCACCCTGGGTGCCGGGAAAGACCGAGCGGTCCATCGCCTTGGCCAGGTCTGCCGTGCAGAGGATCAGCCCGCCGCGCGGGCCGCGCAGCGTCTTGTGCGTGGTGGTCGTGACGATCTGGGCATGTGGCACCGGCGAGGGGTGCACGCCGCCGGCGACGAGCCCTGCGAAGTGGGACATGTCCACCAGCAGCGTGGCACCCACTTCGTCGGCAATGCTGCGGAACGCGGCGAAGTCGATGGTCCGGGCATAGGCGCTGCCGCCGCAGATGATCAGCCGGGGGCGCTCCGCCCGGGCCTGCTCGCGCACCTGGTCGTACTCGATGCGGCCGGTGGCCGGGTTGACGCCGTAGTGCGTGGCGCGCCAGATGGCGCCGCTGTGGTTGACGCTGTGCCCATGGGACAGGTGCCCCCCATGCGGCAAGGACATGCCCATCAGGAGTTCGCCCGGGGGCAGCACGGCCATGAAGGCGGCGAAGTTGGCCTGCGCCCCGGCGTGCGGCTGCACGTTGGCATGATCGGCGCCGAAGAGCTGGAGTGCGCGGGCAATCGCCAGCCGCTCCACCTCGTCCACCACCTCGCAGCCGCCGTAGTAGCGCTTGCCGGGGTAGCCCTCCGCGTACTTGGTGGTCAGCGGCGTGCCGATGGCGTCGATCACCGCGCGCGAGGCGAAGTTCTCGCTGGCGATCAACTCGAGGCCGGCGCGCTGGCGCGTCAGCTCACGGTTGACCAGGCCGGCAATGACCGGATCAGCCTCGCGCAGGGTGGCGTTGTGACGCAGGGTCACGCGTCCTCCGAATCGATCTTGGCGATGCGCCGGCTGTGTCGCCCGCCGGCAAAGGGAGTGTCCAGCCAGGTCTTCAAAATCTCAATTCCCTCGGCCTCGCCGACGAACCGCGAGGGAAGCACGAGGACGTTCGCGTCGTTGTGCTCCCGCGCCAGCCGGGCGATCTCGGGCGTCCAGGCCACGGCGGCCCGCACTCCGTGGTGCCGGTTGGCCGCGTACGACATGCCGAGTCCGGTGCCGCAGAGCAGCACGCCCCGGGCGGCCGTGCCCCGGGACACCCGATCCGCCACCTGGTGGGCGTAGTCGGGATAGTCGGTGGACTCGGAGGACGTCGTGCCGACATCCTCCGGGGTGTATCCCAGGTCGCGGAGCACCTGCACCAGCCGGCTCTTCAGCTCAAAGCCGGCATGATCGGCGCCAATCGGAATGGTTTCGGCCATGGGTTCCAATCTAGGGGGGTGGTGCGGTGCCGTCTATGCAGTCCAGACCTTGCGGAGCGGGCGGATGGACATGACCCGCTCCTCCGCCAGCCGATCGGCGGCCAGGTAGCTCGGGATCTTCTGCTCCGCGGCGATCGCAAACACCCGCAGGGTGGTATCGTAGATGTCACCGGCCTTCCGCTTGGAGCGCTCCGGACCCCATCCCTGCAGCTCGCCGTAGACGTTGATCAGGCCGCCCCCGTTGACGACGTAATCCGGGGCGTAGGTGATGCCCCGCTCCTCAAGCGCCGCGCCATGACGCTCCTCGGCCAGCACGTTGTTGGCACCGCCGGCCACCACCGCCACCTTGAACCGCGGGATCGTGTTGTCGTTGATGACCGCGCCGAGCGCGTTCGGGGAAAAAATGTCCGCCGCCTGGTCATAGATCGCATCCGGTGTCACGACACTGGCACCGGTGGCCTCGACCATCTGCTTCACCTTCGCCTCGTCAATGTCGGTGACAATCAGCTTGGCCCCCTCCTTGTGGAGGAGAGCGCAAAGGTGGCTGGCCACGTTGCCACAGCCCTGCACGGCCACGGTCCGTGACGAGAGGTCGTCACTGCCCCACTTCACCTTGGCGGCGGCCTTCATCCCCACGTACACGCCGTAGGCGGTGACCGGCGAGGGATCGCCCGAGCGTCCGTACAACCCAACGACCGATTCCGTCTCGCTGTGGATGTGCTCCATGTCGGCCGGACTGGTGCCAACATCCTCGGCGGTGATATAGCGGCCGCCGAGTGACTCGACAAAGCGGCCGTGCGCCCGGAAGAGGGCCTCGCGATCGCTCCGCTTGTTGTCGCCGATGATCACCGCCTTGCCGCCCCCCAGGTTCACCCCGGCCACCGCCGCCTTGTAGGTCATCCCCCGGGCCAGGCGGAGCGCATCAGTGATCGCCTCGTCGGTGGAGGCGTACTGCCAGAACCGGGTACCGCCCAGCGCGGGGCCCAGGGTGGTGTCGTGGATCGCGATGATCCCAAAGTACCCGGACGTGGGATCGGACGAGATGACCAGCTGCTCGTGCTGGTACTGGGTCATTGCCTTCAGCAGATCCATGAGTTGATCCGGTCGTGAAAGTTTGAAGGGAGAAGGGAGACGGGAGAAGTGGACTCCCTCCGTCGCGCCTCTCGCTGGGTACTGCCTCCACAATCTGCTCGCTGCCTTTCCTCCCACCTTTTACTTCTCACTTCTCACTTCTTACTTCTCACTGCTCACTGCTCACTTCTTACTGTAGTCGTAGAACCCCCGCCCGCTCTTCCGGCCGAGGTGTCCAGCTGCCACCATGCGGCGCAGCAGCGGGCAGGGACGGTACTTCGGGTCGCCCAGCCCCTGGTGCATCACCTCGAGGATCGCCAGGCAGACGTCCAGTCCAATGAAATCGGCCAGCGCCAGCGGTCCCATCGGGTGCGCCATGCCCAGCTTCATCACCGTGTCCACCGCCTCCGGCGTGGCCACCCCCTCCATGACCGCGTAGATCGCCTCATTGATCATCGGCAGGAGAATGCGGTTGGCCACGAACCCGGGATAGTCGTTCACTTCCACCGGGGTCTTGCCGAGCTGCGTGGCGATCTCCAGGGTGCGGGTGGTGGTGGCATCACTGGTGGCGTGCCCGCGGATCACCTCCACCAATTGCATGACTGGCACCGGGTTCATGAAGTGCATCCCGATGACTTGCGCGGGCCGGCCCGTCTGCGCGGCAATCTCCGTGATCGAGATGGAGCTGGTGTTCGTGGCCAGGATGGCATCCGGACCGGCGATCCGGTCCAGGTCCTGGAAGATCTTGAACTTGAGCACCGGGTTCTCGGTGGCGGCTTCCACGACCAGGTCATGGCCGGCAGCGGCGTCGAGGCTCGTGGTCGCAGCGATCCGCCCCATGATCGCCGCCGGGGCGTCCGCGGCCAGCGTCCCCTTCTTGACCTGACGCTCCAGGTTGGACTGGATCGTGGCCAGCCCCTTGTCGAGTGCCGGCTGGGCCACGTCGATGAGGGCGACCTCCCAATCATGCTGGGCAAAGAGGTGGGCGATGCCATTGCCCATGGTGCCCGCCCCGATCACCGCCACCTTCGTCATGACACGCGCTCCCGGGGAATGCGCCGGGCCACCAGCACGGTGGCCATCAGGAGGACGGCCGTGGCCACCACGCCCCCCTCGGGACCAAAGCCGCTGCCGGTCAGCCAGGCCGGCCCGCCGGCGACGTAGTCCAGCATTGGCATCGCCAGCGGCAGGCCGCTCACCGGCGCCGCCAGCGCCGCGAGGCTGAGGTTCCAGCCGAGGTGCGCGCCGGTGGCCGTCCAGAGACCGCCCGGAAGGTAGAAGCACGCGGTCAGAAACACACCGGCCATGGCGATGTTGCCCAACGCCAGCACGGTGACACCCGGGTTGGCCAGGTGGGCCAGCGCGAAGAGCCCGGCCAGCAGCGGCCCCGCCACCCACCGACCGAGGGCCACCGCCAGCAGCACCAATGGCACCCCGCGGAAGATGACTTCCTCCGCAAACGCGGCCGGGAGCAGGATGGAGCCGGTGAGCGCGGCGACCCCCAACCACTCCACCACGCCACCACCGTCAAGCCGCCAGCCGGCGGAGCTGAGGAGGGCACCGGCTCCGAGCGCCACGATCGCCGGGACACCGCCAAGCAGGAACCCGACCATGAATCCCCGGCCGCCCTCGCGGGGGGTGGACCAGCGCAGGTCGCCGGGCGTCAGTCGCAGCACCCGCAGGCCGATGAACCAGGTGGCCACACCGAAGGCCAGCAGCATGCAGGCGGCCTGTACCAGCGCCGCCTGCAGGGGTGCCTCAAACCCGAGCGGGAAGACCGCCCCCGCGGGAATCAGCAGGACAATGGTGAGCGCCATGCCGAGCACCAGGAAGGCAAGCGACCATCCCGCGGCCTTCCAGGCCGGCATCACGAGCAGTCCTGGGGAGCCGGTCACGTTCAGCGCGTCAGGCGGAGTCGCGGGGCGAGCAGCAGCACCAGCACCACCGCGAGCGCGATCTTGAACAGGTCGCCGGTGAGGAACGGCAGGAATCCCGCCTCAAACGCGAACCGTGGATCATTGCCAAGGATCGCGAGCCACGCGGCGCCACCGGCATGGATCACCACCATGGCAGCGATCATCGCGGGGATCATGGTGCGCAGCCGCCGGCCGCCACCCAGACCCGCCACGGCCGCCGCCACCGGGAACGCCAGCAGGTACCCGCCGGTGGGCCCGATCAGGCGCGCGATGCCGGCGCCACCCATCGCGAAGACCGGCAGGCCGGCCGCGCCCACGATGAGATACGACACCAGCGCCGCCAGGCCGAGCCGCGAGCCGAGCAGGGCACCGATGGTCAGGACCGCCACCGGCTGCAGGGTGGCCGGCACCGGCGTGAAGGGAAGCGGCACCGCCACCTGGGCGGAGGCGGCCATCACCGCGACCGCGATGGACACCGCCACGACGCGGGTGCCAGTGGTCACCTGGGTGATGGGCAGGCCGGCCGCGCCAGCGGATCCAGGGGTCAGGTTCACAGTGCCTCCACGGAAAGGGCGACGGCGTTGCCGCCACCAAGACAGAGGGTCGCGAGGCCGGTGCGGGCGCCGCGGTCCTGCATGGCATACAAGAGAGTGGTCAGGACCCGCGCACCGCTGCACCCGATCGGGTGCCCCAGCGCCACCGCCCCACCATTCACGTTGACCCGGTCCCAGTCCCAGCCGAGGGCGCGGCCATCGGCCAGAGCCTGCACCGAAAACGCCTCGTTGGCCTCGATCAGGTCGTAGTCGCCGATGCTGGTGCCGGCCTTGGCCATCAGATTCTGCACCGCAAGAATCGGCGCAAAAAACAGGTCCTTGGGTTCGCCGCCACCGGTTGCGTAGGCCGTCACCCTGGCCAGCGGTGTCAGGCCCTGGGCCTTGGCGAACGCCAGCGAGGCCACCACCAGCGCACTGGCCCCGTCGTTGACGCTCGGCGCATTGCCGGCGGTGACGGTGCCATCCTTCTGAAACGCCGGCCGCAGCTTGGCCAGCGCCTCGATGGTGGTGTCCTTGCGCGGGCCCTCGTCAGTGTCCACCACCGTCGTGCCGGTGCGGGTCTTCACCTCGACCGGCACGATCTCCGCCTTGAACTTGCCGCCCTCGATCGCCGCCACCGCCTTGCGGTGGGAGTGGAAGGCAAACTCGTCCTGGTCGGCCCGGGTCACCCCCGCCTTCTCGGCGGTGTACTCCGCGTAGGACCCCATGTGGACGTTGCCGAAGGAGTCCCACAGCCCATCGTGGACCATGCCGTCCTTCATCTCCTGGTGACCCATCTTGATGCCGCCACGCATGCCGTAGACATAGTGGGGGGAGGCGCTCATCACCTCCATGCCACCCGCCACGAGGCACTGGGCATCGCCGGCCTTGATCGCCTGGGAAGCCAGCATGACCGCCTTGAGCCCGGAGCCGCAGACCTTGTTGATGGTCAGCGCCGGAATGATACCCGGCAGCCCGGCCTGGATCATGGCCTGGCGGCCGGTGGCCTGCCCCGCCCCGCCCTGCAGGACGTGGCCCATGATGACTTCTTCAATCTGGGCGGCCTCCACCCCGGCTCGCCGGACCGCCTCACGGATCGCGATCGCACCGAGTTGCGGGGCGCTGAAGGAGGACAGCCCGCCGAGGTACTTCCCGACCGGGGTGCGGGTGGCGGAGAGGATGACTGGTGTGGTGGCGTCTGACACGCGTCGGTTCCGGCTACGGGTTTACTGGATACAGGAAGCACGGTCGCGAAGCATCGCAGCCGAGCCAGTCTAATATAATCGCCCGCTCAGCTCCCCCGTCGCAGGGCGGGCAGGGCGGCGAGCACACAGAGCAGCGCCAGCGCGCCGATCTCGGGGAGGGTCAGGGTCCAGAGCAGCCCGGCGATCACGATCAGGGTGAGGACCGGGACCAGCGCCCCGCCGGGAATCCGAAAGCCGGGTCGCGCCACCATCGCCGGGTCCCGGCGCAGCTTGAGGACCGCCGCCGCGGTCACCAGGTGCATGGCCAGCGTGCCGCCGGCGCTGAAAAGGACCAGCTGCCGGAAGGTGCCCGAGGCGGCGAGGAGGAATCCGACGGTGGCGTAGCTGATGATGGCAACGTGCGGAGTCCGCCACGCCGGGTGCACCCGACTCAGCGCGCGCGGCAGGAGGCCTCGCTCCCCCAGGCCATACAGCGCCCTGGGCATGGAGAGGGTGTCCACCATCAGGATGCCCAGGACCGACATGACGGTCGCGAACAGGATCAGCTGGGCGCCGGCGGGGCCGAACAACGCCTGGCCGATGGCAACGAGCGGGGCGTCGCCGGCTTGGGCCAGTCCGTCACCCAGCACGCCCTGCCCCACCGTCTGCAACCCAAGGTAGAGCAACCCAACGAGCAGCATGCCGAGTCCCAGCCCAAGTGGAATCGTCCGCTCAGGGCGCACCGCCTCCCCACTGGTGCAGAGCGCTGCCTCGCCGCCCTGGAAGGCAAAGAAGAGGATGATGACGCCCGCCGAGAGTTCTCCCGCGGAGGGGAGCGTCTCGAAACGGAGGTTGGCGACCTCGACCTGCGGCAGGCCGACCAGAACCAGCAGGACCAGCGGGGTGAACTTCAGGACCGAGACCACGATGGTGGCGCCCAGGCTCTGCCGCACCCCGGCGACATTGGTCCAGGCCAGCGCCAGGTAGAGGAGCGCCAGGAAGCCGACACGGGTCAGGCCGCCCGCGAGGGACGGCATGAAGGCCGCGAGCGTGTTGAGGAGCAGTGCCGCGATGGCCGCACTGGCCAGGGCGCCATTCGCAAACCAGAGCAGGTTGCCGACGACCGAGGCGCCCACCGGACCAAAGGCGGCACCGCTGGCTGCCATGACGCCACCGGCTTCGGGCACGCGACTGACCGCCTCCGCGAGACAGAGCGCGATCAACACGGCCAGCACACCACAGGCAAGGTAGGCGAGGACGGCGGCGGGGCCGAGCTGGGCGGCGAGAAGCCCGGGGAGGCCAAATATCCCGACCCCGACGATCAGGTTGACCACGGTGAGCGACAGCCCGCCGACGCCGATCTGCCGGACCAGCGTGGGGCTGCCGCCCACTGCGTTCATGGGGCCAACGCGCGGCTGGCGATCTCGCCGCTGACGCGGGCGAGGAACGCCTGCACCGGCATGACCTCCTGCTTGTTGCCGGCCCCGCGCACCCGAAGCGCCAGACTGTCGGCGTCGGCCTCGCGCTGGCCGATGATCGCCATGTAGGGCACCTTGTGCACCTCGGCGTCGCGAATCCGGTAATTGAGCGTGTCGTTGCCATCGTCCAGGTGCGACCGGATGCCGGCCACCATCAGCCGCTCGTGCACCGCCGCCGCCGCCCCCGCCTGGGTGTCCGAGATCGGCAGCACCCGCACCTGTTCGGGCGCCAGCCAGACCGGGAAGGCGCCGGCGAAGTGCTCGATCAGGATGGCGATAAACCGCTCGAACGAGCCGTTCACGGCACGGTGGATGACCACCGGACGGTGATCGGTGTTGTCCTCACCGACATAGGAGAGGTCGAATCGGTCCGGCGCGGCGTAGTCGAGCTGGATGGTGCCAAGCTGCCAGGTGCGGCCGATCGAGTCGGCCACGTCGAAGTCGATCTTCGGGCCGTAGAAGGCCCCGTCGCCCGGCTTCAGTTCATAGGGCAGCCCGGTGGCATCGAGCGCCGCCTGGAGCGCCGCCTCGGCGCGATCCCACATCGCGTCCTCCCCGATCCGCTGGGCCGGCCGCGTGGCGAACTTGAGCTGGGAGGTGAGCCCGAAGGTGCCGTAGTAGGCCAGGATGAAGTCCACCAGCCGCCGCACCTCCGCGGGAATCTGCGCCTCGGTCAGGTAGATGTGGCAGTCATCCTGGCTGAACTGGCGCACCCGCGTCAGCCCCGCCAGCGCCCCGCTCACCTCATTGCGGTGCAGCACGTCGTAGGTGGTGTAGCGGATCGGCAGCTCGCGGTACGAGTGCTTCTTCGACGCATAGAGGATGTGGTGCGAGGGGCAGTTCATCGGCTTGAGCGACATGTCGTGTTCCATGGTCTCGTTGTCGAGCACCATGAACATGTTCTCGCGGTACTTGCCCCAGTGCCCGCTCAGCTCCCAGAGTCCCTTGTTGAAGAGCAGCGGGGTGCGGATCTCCTGGTAGTCGCGCACCTGCAGCTCGCGCATGTACTCGTTGAGCGCATTGTAGATCGTGGTGCCGCGATGGGTCCAGAACGGTGCGCCCGGCGCCCACGGATGGAACATGAACAGGTCGAGTTCCTTCCCCACCCTCCGATGGTCGCGCTTGCGCGCCTCCTCCAGCCGGTGGAGATGGGCGGCCAGGTCCTCCTTCTTGTGGAAGGCGGTGCCGTAGATCCGCTGCAGCATCTGGCGCTTCGAATCGCCACGCCAGTACGCCCCGGCCGTGGTCAGCAGCTTGAAATGCTTGAGGCGGCTGGTGCTCGGCACGTGCGGACCGCGGCAGAGGTCCACGAACGGGCCGTCGGTATAGATGGTGATCGTCTCACCTTCGCCAAGTTCGCTGATGCGCTCGAGCTTGAGCGGGTCGTCGGCGAAGCGGCGGTTGGCCTCGTCGCGGTCCACCACCTCGCGGGTGAAGGGATGGTCCGCGGCAATGACCGACTGCATCCGCGCCTCGATCTGCTCGAGGTCCTCGGGGGTGAACGGCCGCGGCACCTCGAAGTCGTAATAGAAGCCCTCATCAATCGAGGGCCCGAAGCCGATGCCGGCCTGCGGGAAGATCTCGCGCACCGCCGTGGCCAGGATGTGGGCAGCCGAGTGACGGAGCAGCGGCAGGGCGTCGGGATCCTTGTCGGTGACGATCGTGACGCCGGCATCGGCCTCGATTGGGCGTCCCAGGTCCCGCAGGTCGCCGTCCACCTTGATGGCCAGCGCGGCCTTGGCCAGCCCCGGGCCGATCGCCGCCGCGAGGTCGTGGCCGGTGCTGCCCCGGGGCATCTCGCGCACGCTGCCATCAGGCAGGGTCAGCCGGATGGTGCTCATGGCTGACCCCCGAATCGGGTTGCCTGGCCGACCGGCGCGGTGTCTGGGCCCAGCCAGAAGAAGAGGGCCACGCCGATGAGCACCAGCACCGCCGGCAGCAACCAGCGGGCGTACAAGCGGGGGGAACGGGTGGGGTGCGGTTCGTTCATGCGCTCGGATCCCTGTGAATTCCGGGGTGATGCGGCTGCGCGTAAGGCATGGAATTGATTAACTTAACGGGATGCAACGGACTTCTGCACGGGTGGCACGGCGGGTCGACGCGGACCCCCGGGAGGGCCACGGCGCACTCTGGATGGTGGCGGGTTTCGCCGCAGGGGCGCTGGCCGGCTGGCTCGCCGGTGAACTGACCGGCGGGGTCACGAAGCAACGGATGAACCACTACGTCTCCGGACTCCGGCGATCGGGCGATGACCGCGAAGCGCCGGCCACCCCGCGGGAACGGGTGCGTGCCGCCCTCGATGCCGACCCCGACTTGAGCCGCCTTGCCCTCGAGGTCATCCCGGCCGGCCGGGGCGCGGTGGAGCTGCATGGCTGGGTCCCCTCGCGCACCCTGCGCGCGCGCGCCACTCGGCTGGCCGCCACCGCCGCCGGCGCCACCCGCCTGATCGATTCGCTGCTGGTGCGCGGCGAGGATGACCGGCCGGCCGAGGAGGACGCCACGTCCACGGGGGCGCCCCAGTCCGCATGACCGCCGATCTTGCCCCGCAGTACGATCCCCGCCGGCTCGAGGCCGAGCGGTACGCCGCCTGGGCCGACCGAAACCTGTTCGCCCCGGGCGCGGGCGGCGACCCGTACGTCATCATGCTGCCGCCGCCCAACGTCACCGCGCAGCTCCACATGGGGCACGGCCTCAACCAGGCCATCCAGGACACCCTGGTCCGCTTCGAGCGGATGCGCGGGCGCGCCGCGCTCTGGCTCCCGGGCACCGACCACGCCGGCATCGCCACCCAGAACATGGTTGAGAAGCTCGTGGCGAAGGAGGGCAAGACCCGCTTCGACCTCGGTCGCGAGGTCTTCGTGCCGCGCGTCTGGTCGTATGTGGACGAAACCGGCGCCACGATCCTCCAGCAGATCCGCGCCATTGGCTCCAGCTGCGACTGGTCGCGCACCTACTTCACGCTGGATGACGACCTCTCGCTCGCCGTGCGCGAGGTCTTCGTGCGGCTGTACGAGAAGGGACTGGTCTACCGCGGCAAGTACATCATCAACTGGTGCCCGCGCTGCCTGACCGCCCTCTCCAACGAGGAGGCGGAGAAGGAGGAGACCGACGGCCGGATCTGGCGGCTCCGCTACCCGCTCGAGGGCGGCGGCCACCTGACCGTGGCCACCACCCGTCCCGAGACGATGCTCGGCGACAGCGGGATCGCCGTGCATCCCGACGATCCGCGCTACCGCCACCTGATCGGCAAGACGGTGCGCCTGCCGCTGGTGGAGCGCGACATCCCAGTGGTCGCCGACGAGGCGGTGGACAAGGACTTCGGCTCCGGCGCCGTCAAGGTGACCCCCGCCCACGATCCGACCGACTTCGAGATCGGCCGCCGGCACGGGCTCGAGGCGATCGACGTGATGACCGACGACGCCCGGATGACCGGCCCGATCCCCGAGCGGTTCCAGGGTCTCGATCGCTACGAGGCGCGCAAGCAGATCGTGGCGGAGTTCGAGGCGCTCGGGCTGCTCGAGGGGGTGGACCCTCATCACCACGCGGTGGGGCACTGCTACCGCTGCGACACCGTCATCGAGCCCCGCCTCTCCGACCAGTGGTTCGTGAAGATGGCCCCGCTGGCCACGCCGGCCCTCCAGGCCTATCGTGACGGCCGCCTGCGCTTCATCCCGGAGCGGCGGGGCGACGAGTACGCGCAGTGGATGGAGAACATCCGCGACTGGTGCATCTCCCGCCAGCTCTGGTGGGGCCACCGGATCCCGGTCTGGTACTGCGACGCGCCCGGCTGCGGGCGCACCTCGGTCAGCCGCACCGACCTCACCGCCTGTCCCGGCTGCGGGGGCGCGGTGCGGCAGGACGAGGACGTCCTCGACACCTGGTTCTCGTCGTGGCTGGTGCCGTTCAGCAGCCTGGGGTGGCCGGACGATACGGCGGACCTGAAGCGCTACTACCCCGGTGACGTGCTGGTGACCGCGCCCGAGATCCTGTTCTTCTGGGTGGCGCGGATGGTGATGGCCGGCATCGAGTTCATGGGCGACATCCCCTTCCACACCGTCTACCTCCACGGCACGGTGCGCGACCCCCAGCATCGCAAGATGTCGAAGTCGCTCGGCAACGGGATCGACCCGCTGGACGTGGTGGCCACCTACGGCGCCGACGCGCTGCGCTACACCGTCATCAGCGGCACCGCCGTGGGCACCGACCTGATCCTGGATTACAGGGACATCGAGACGTCGTTCGCCCCCGGGCGCAACTTTGCCAACAAGCTCTGGAACGCCGGGCGCTTCATTCTCGGCAACCTGACCGAGCCCCCGCGGCCGCTGGCCGGTCCGTACCCCGACGTCGTGCGCCGCGAGGAGCTCGGGCTGGCCGACCGGTGGATCATCGCCCGCTGCGACGAGACGATCCGCGAGGCGACCACGGCCTACGAGAAGTTCCGGCTGAACGATGCCGCCAGCGCCATCTACCGCTTTCTCTGGAACGACCTGGCCGACTGGTACATCGAGCAGGTCAAGCCGCGCCTCTACGGCGACCAGCCCGGCGGGGACGTGGCCCGCGCCGTGTTGTCGGCCACCTTCGATGTCGCCCTGCGGCTGCTGCATCCGATCATGCCGTTCGTCACCGAGGAGCTATGGACCCGCTTCCCCGGCCGGGCGGCCGACGCCACGCTGGTGACCGCGCCGTGGCCGGGCCTCGACCCGCGGGCCAGCGACCCGGAGGCACTCCGGGAGTTCGGCGCACTCCAGGAACTGTGCGGCGCGATCCGCTCGATCCGCGCTGAGTACGGCGTGCAACCCGGCGCCACGATCTCGGTGAGCCTCGGCCAGGTCAGCCCCCTCCTGCGCCGCGCGGTGGGCGCCGAGGCGGCCACCGTCCGTCGCCTCGCCAAGGTATCGGCGTTGCACCTCCAGGACGACCACCGCGAGGCCGGCACCGACGGCGGTCACGCCGTCCTCTCCGATGGCACCGCGGTCACGGTTCCGCTCGGCGACCTGGTGGACGTCGCCAAAGAGTGCCGTCGCCTGGGCGACGAGCTGACCCGGATCGAGGGCCAGATCGGCGGGCAACAGCAGAAGCTGGCGAACGACCAGTTCGTCAGCCGGGCGCCCGCCGCGGTGGTGGACAAGGAACGCGAGAAGCTGGCGGCGTGGCAGGACCAGGTGGCGGTGTTGCGGGCCAAGCGCACCCGGCTGGGTTGCGCGGGGTGAGCGGAGACTGGGCCCGCGTCGCCCTGGCCGCCACCCTGGCCCTGGCGTGCGCCCGGATGGCGCCCCCTCCCGGGGGGCCGGTGGACGTCGAGGAACCCCGCGTGATCGCCACCCGGCCCGACACGGTCGCGGTCCTTCCCGGCTTCCGGGGTGACGTCGAGTTTGTCTTCAATGAGGTGATCTCCGAGGGGTCGGCGCCGAACTTCGGACTCGGCACCGGCACCCTGGAGCAGCTGGTCCTCCTCTCCCCCTCCAATGAAGTGCCCGAGATCCGCTGGCGGCGGAACCGCATTACCGTGCAGCCCAGGGAGGGGTGGCGCGAGGGCATCGTGTACCGGGTGGAGCTCCGCCCCGGGCTCAGCGACCTGCAGAACAACCGGACCACGACGCCCACCGTCATCACCTTCACGACCGGTGCCAACCGACCCACCACCACCCTTCGGGGTCGCGTGGTGGACTGGACCTCGCGCCGCCCGCAGCCCGGCGGCATCGTGCAGGCGGTGCTTCAAGTGGGCGAGGCGGATAGCCTCGTCTACCGCTCGGTGGCCGACTCGCTCGGCTTCTTCGAGTTCGGCCCGCTGCCCGCCGGCGAATACCTGGTGTTCGGGGGCATCGACCAGAATCGCAACGTGCGGATCGAGCCGCGCGAGCTGTTCGATTCAATCCGGGTGGCGATCGGGCAGGATTCCGTCGGTGAGATCTGGGCGTTCCGCCACGACTCCACCGGGCCGCGACTGCAGACGGTGGCGCGGCGCGATTCGGTGTCCATCACCCTGAGCTTCAACCAGATGCTGGCGCCACGCGCAACGTACGACAGCACGGCGATCCGGGTGCTACTTCTGCCCGACTCGATCCCGGTGGCGGTTGTCGGGGTCTTTGTGCAGACGGTGTACGACTCGCTCTTTGCCCGGCGCCCGGAGCTGCTGACGGCCGAAGACTCCTTGCGCGCCGATTCGCTGCGCATCGTGCAGGAGCGGCGGGATTCGGCCCGTGCCGACAGCCTCGCTCGGGTCGAACGCGTCGCCGCGGAGCGCGCCGCCGCGGATGCCCGGCGCGGGATCGTGCGCCGTTCGGACCAGGAGCGCCCCACCCGGCAGGTCGAGCCGCTCACGACCCGCCCGGCCCTGGGCGACCGGCTGATCGTGCGGCTCGACACGATGCTGATTCCCGACGGCCGCTACGTCGTGGAGGCCACCGGTCTCGCCAACCTCAGCGGCGCCAGCACCACCTCGCTCCTGGTCCTGGTCGTGCCGCCTGCCCCCACGCGAGATACCACCACCCGCCCCGACACCGCGGCCGTCCGGCCCGACACCAACGCCGTGGCGCCGGACTCCGCGGCCGTGCGTCCCGATTCGGTCCGCCCGCCACCGGACACCCTGCGCCAACGACTCGGAGCGCTCTGGAGACGTCGGTGACCGACCCGCGGCGAGGGCTGCCTTCCGTCGATCGCCTCCTCCAGCTCGACGCGCTGGCACCGGTGCTTGCCATACATCCTCGCCCGGTGGTGGTCAGCGCCACCCGTGAGCTCCTGGAACTCGTGCGCACCGGACACCGGGCGCCGCCAGACGATTGGGTGGCGGCCATCGCCGAGCGGGCCGCGGCGCACACGGCCCCTTCCCTTCGCCATGTCATCAACGCCACCGGCGTGGTACTCCACACCAATCTGGGCCGCGCCCCGCTGGCGACGGCGGCACTCGAGGCGGTCGCGGCCGTGGCACGGGGGTACAGCACCCTGGAGTTCGACCTGCCCAGCGGTGCGCGCGGGAGCCGGCACGATCACTGCCGCGCGCTGCTCGCCGAGCGGAGCGGCGCCGAGGATGCGCTGGTGGTGAACAATGCCGCCGGCGCGCTGGTGCTGGCCCTCAATGCCCTGGCGGAGGGCCGCGAGGTGATCCTCTCGCGTGGTGAGCTGATCGAGATCGGCGGGTCGTTCCGGATCCCCGACATCCTGGCCCGAAGTGGCGCGCAGCTGCGCGAGGTGGGTACCACCAATCGCACCCACCTGCGCGACTACGCCGAGGCGATCGGCCCGGCCACCGGGGCCATCCTCGTGGTGCATCGCTCCAACTTCGAGCAGCGGGGCTTCGTCACCTCGCCAGCCCCGGGCGAGCTGGCCACCCTCGCGGCGACGCACGGGATCCCGTTCATTCATGACGTGGGCAGCGGCCTGCTCATGGATCTCTCCCCCTGGGGGCTGACCTCGGAGCCACGGGTGACCGACGCCGTCCGCGACGGGGGAAGCCTGGTGCTCTTCAGTGGTGACAAGCTCCTCGGTGGGCCGCAGGCGGGCTGCCTCGTCGGCGCGTCCGGGTTCATCACGCGTTGCGCCAGCAACCCGCTCGCCCGCGCCCTGCGCGCCGACAAGATGACGCTGGCCGCCCTCGAGGCCACGCTCAGTCTCTACCGGGACCCTGCGCGCGCGTGCCGGGAGATCCCGGTGCTCCGGATGCTGACCAGCGATCCCGCAGTGCTGCGAACCCGCGCCGAGTCACTCGCCGTCCTGCTGTCCACGGTGCCGGGCCTCCCCACGGCGCCAACCCTTGAATCGGGGCACAGCACGCCCGGCGGCGGCTCATTCCCCGGTGCGGAGCTGCCCACCACCCTGGTCGTGCTCGACCCCGGGCCGCTCGGTGCGGACGGTCTGGCCCTGCGACTGCGGCTGGCAACGACACCCGTGGTGGCACGGGTCCACGATGGCCGCGTGGTGCTCGATCCGCGAACCATGGTGGACGAGGATGTCCCCGCCGTGGTGGCCGCATTCGCCTCGGCCTTCGAAGGCGACGGGTGACGCAGCCGATCGTCTTCCTCGACCGCGACGGCACCATCATCGAGGACACTGGCTACGTGCGGGATCCCGGGCGAGTCCGGCTCCTGCCGGGCGCCGCCCGGGCGATCGCGCGGCTCAACGAGGCCGGGCATCCCGTCGTGGTGGTGACCAACCAGTCCGGCATTGCGCGGGGGATCCTCACCGAGGCCGAGTACGCCGCGGTGGCCACCCGGATGGCACAGCTGCTCGAGGCCGATGGGGCGCGCCTCGACTACACCGCCTGGTGCCCGCACGCGCCGGAGGTCGGCACGCCCTGCGAATGCCGCAAGCCGGGCACGGGGGGGCACCGTGCCGCCGCCCTGGCCCTTGGGCGGACCCCGGACCATGCGTGGTGCATCGGGGACCGGATCACCGATCTCCTCCCGGCGCGCGAGTTCGGGGGACGGGGCGTGCTGGTCCTCACCGGTGACGGCCACGCTCATGCGGCGGAGGCCCGCTCGGAGGGCTTCGAGGTTGTGGCTGACCTGGCGGCTGCCGTACAACTGATCCTCGGCTGAACCCGGCTCCCGCAGGTTATATTCGGGGGTTATGGTGCAACGCGTCGCCGTCTGCGTGTCGGGCCGGGGCAGCAACCTCGCCGCCCTGCTCGAGTCGCTCGATCCGGGCGCTCCCGCCGAGGTCGTGCTGGTGGTCAGCAACCGGGCCGCGGCCGGGGGGCTGGCACTGGCACGGGAGCGGGGGATCGCGACCCATGTCCTGGCGGCGACCGGTGATGCCGAGGAATGGCTGGAGCTGCTGGCCTCCCATCGAGTGGATCTGGTGGTACTGGCGGGCTTCCTGGCCCTGGTGCCCCCCGATGTGGTGCAGGCGTATGCCGGCCGGATGATCAACATTCACCCGGCGCTGTTGCCGCGTCATGGCGGCCCTGGCATGTACGGCCGCCGCGTACACGAGGCGGTGCTCGCCGCGGGCGACCCCGAGTCTGGCGCCACGGTGCACCTGGTCACCGCGGCGTACGACGAAGGCCCGGTGCTGGGTCAGGCGCGCGTCCCGGTCCGCGCGGGCGATACCCCCGAGCGGCTGGCCGCCCGGGTGCTCGAAGCCGAACACCAGCTGCTGCCGGCCGCCGTGCTCGCTGCCGCGCGGGCCGGTCGCGCCGTTCCCTTTACCCTGCCGCCCTCCGCAGCGGCCACGAAGGATCCTGCATGCCCCGCGCCCTGATCTCTGTCAGCGACAAACGTGGCATCGTTGAATTCGGCCGTGCGCTGGTCGGCCTGGGCTGGGAGATCGTTTCGACCGGCGGCACGGCAGCGGCACTCCGCAAGGCCGGCATCCCCGTGACGCCGGTCGAGGAGGTCACCGGCTTCCCGGAGATCCTCGACGGGCGGGTCAAGACGCTCCACCCGGCGATCCATGGCGGCCTGCTGGGCCGGCGGGATCATCCGACGCACCGGATGGCGATGGAGGCGCACGGGATCGAGCCGTTCGACCTGGTGGCGGTCAACCTCTATCCCTTCCAGGAGACGATCGCGACCAGCGGCGTCACCTTCGACGACGCCATCGAGAACATCGACATCGGCGGCCCCTCGATGCTGCGTTCGGCGGCCAAGAACCACGAGCACGTGGTGCCGGTCGTGGATCCCCGCGACTATACCACCATCCTGACCGCCATCCGCGAGGACACACTCACGTCCGCCTGTCGCCGGGCGCTGGCAGCCAAGGTCTTCACCCACACCGCGGACTACGATTCGGCGATCAGCAGCTACCTGACCGAACCCACCGACGGGCTGCCGCGACAGATGAACCTGGCGCTGGAACAGATGCGACCGCTGCGGTACGGCGAGAACCCCGGCCAGTCCGCGGCCTTCTATGTCGAGCGCGCGGGACTCGGCTTGGGCGCGCTCAAGCAACACGGCGGCAAGGAACTCTCGTTCAACAATCTGTTGGACCTCGAAGGAGCGATGCTCGCCATCGATCCGTTCGGCGAGGAGATCGCCTGCGCCATCATCAAGCATACCACCCCCTGCGGGATCGCCCTCGGCCGCACCGCCACCGACGCGTTCCAGCGGGCCCTGGCCACCGATCCGGTCTCGGCGTTCGGGTCGGTCATCGCCTTCAACACGGTGGTGGATCGCGCCACGGCCGAGGCGCTCGGCGACCTCTTCGTGGAGGTGGTGGTGGCGCCGTCGGTGAATGAGGAGGCGCTCGGGGTGTTCGCCGCGCGCAAGAATCTCCGGGTGGTGGAACTGCCGGTGGGCAGCGGCGCCGGCACCCGCGACTGGAAACGCGTGCGCGGCGGGTTCCTGATCCAGGATCGCTTCCAGTTCGACCCGAGCGAGGCGGAGTGGACCGTGCCCACCGCACGGCGCCCGACCGACGAGGAACTCGATAACCTGCGCTTTGCCTGGGCTGCCGTGGCGCCGGTCAAGTCGAACGCCATCCTGCTAGCCCGCGATGAAATGGCCATCGGCATCGGCGCCGGCCAGATGAGCCGGGTGGACGCGGTGTTCCTGGCGATCCACAAGGCGCGGCAGCAGGGGCACGACCTGGCCGGCGCCGCGCTCGCGTCGGACGCGTTCTTCCCCTTTGCCGACGGGCTGGAACAGGCGGCCGAGGCCGGGATCACCGCGGTGATCCAGCCCGGCGGCAGCGTGCGGGACGCCGAGGTGATCGCCGCCGCCGACGCCCGGGGCATCGCGATGGTCTTCACAGGGAAGCGGATGTTTCGGCACTGAACCGAAGTGAGCAGTGAGCCGTGAGCAGTGAGCAGTCCTGGAGGCTGAGGGCGCAACGGCCTCCCACTTATTGCCTCCTGCTCACTGCTTACTGCTTACTGCTCACTGCTTACTGAGTCTCGAGGCTCATATGAATGAGAAGGTCCCCTACGGCTGGGCCGCAGCGGCCGCCGCCGTGGTGCTCGCCATCTATATCATCACCCTGGGGCCCACCACGGCCTTCTGGGACACCTCCGAGTACATCGCGGCGGCCAAGGTGCTGGGCATCCCGCACCCGCCGGGCAATCCGCTGTTCGTGCTGCTGGCGCATGTCTGGGGATTGATCCCGGTGGTGGAGCATTACGCCGCCCGCATCAACCTCTTCGCCGCGCTCACCAGCGCGCTCTCGGCCGGGCTCTGGTTCCTGATTGCCGAGCGCTGGATGCGCAACCTCGTGCGCCACCGGGGCGCGCGGCTGGCCGCGGCGTTTGCCGGGATCCTGATCGGGGCCACCGCCTGGACGGTCTGGAACCAGTCCACGGTCAATGAGAAGGTGTACACCGTTTCACTGTTGTCCATGGCGCTGGTGATGTGGCTGGCCGTGCACTGGGCCGATGACCGGCCGGGCGCCCACCGCGACCGCTGGGTGATCCTGATCGCCTACGTCACCGCGCTGTCGAGCACCAATCACATGATGGGCGTCCTCGCCGTGCCGGCCGTGGCCGTCTACATCCTGATGACCGACTGGCAGGTGATCATCCGGTGGCGCGTGGTGCTGGGTGTGGTCCTGGCGATCGCGATCGGGATCTCGATCAACTACCTGTTCCTGCCGATCCGGGCAGGACAGTTCCCGCCGATCAATGAGGGCGAGCCGGTCGGCTTCTTCAGCAATGCCCTGGGCGAGGTGCTCAGCCGGGCCCAGTACGGCAAGGGATCGGTGCTGGACCGCCAGGCGGACCTCGGGTCCCAGTTCCTGAACTACTTCCAGTACTGGAGCTGGCAGTTCGGCCGCGACTGGCCGAACGCCTCGCGCGTCCTGACCGTGCTCTTCTCGGCGATTGGCCTGTTCGGGCTGTTCACCCTGATCCAGAAGGACCGCCGCGCCGGCCTCGCGGCGCTGACCCTGTTCGGCACGCTGACCATCGGCCTGGTGTACTACCTGAACTTCAAGTACGGCTTCTCGATGCATCCCGCGGATGCGTCACTCCAGCGCGAGGTCCGCGAGCGGGACTACTTCTTCATCTGTTCCTTCGCCTACTTTGGCGCCCTGGTGGCACTCGGCTTCGGCGCCCTGATGCAATGGGTGGTGGACCAGCTGGGCGAGCGGCACCCCGAACCGACACGCTGGGCCATGGCCAGCCCGATGCTGCTGCTGGTCCTGCTGCCGATCATGGGCAATGCCGGCACCGCCAGCCGGGCGGGGGAACGCATCGCCCGCGACTTTGCCATCGACCTGCTGGAGTCGGTGGAGCCCTACGCGATCCTGATCACCGCTGGCGACAACGACACCTTCCCGCTCTGGTATGCCCAGGAGGTGGAGGGGGTGCGCCGCGACGTGACCGTGGCCAACCTGTCCCTCATGAACACCGAGTGGCACCTCAAGCAGATCCGGCGCCGGGAGATCTTCCCGTTCGAGCCCGCGCGCTCGATCCCGCTCTGGCAACCACGCACCGACGTGGCCGACCGGCCCCTGGGCGACAGCACCGCGGTGGGCTGGCCCGCACCCACCGACCCGGTCTTCGCGATGAGCGAGGAGGATCTGGCCAACCTGCCCGAGTTCGACCGGGTGCCGCCCGGCGCACGTCTCCAGTTCGGGGGGATCAACCTGCCGATCGAGACCGATGTCCTGCTGCGGCAGGACCTCGCCGTCCTCATGCTGATCCGTGACAACCTCGGCAAGCGGCCGATCTATTTTTCCTGGAGTGCGGCGGGCTACCCCGACCAGACCTTCCTGCTCACCGAGCACCTGGTGACCGAGGGGCTGGTGCGGCGGCTGGTGTCCGACCCGCTGTCGCTGGATGGCTCGGTGATCTTCAGCCCCTCGATGGGCTTCATCGATGTGGAGCGCACCGAGCAGCTGCTCTGGAACGTCTACCGCTGGGAATCGGTGGCGCGCGAACGCTCGCGCGGCTGGGTGGATGTGCCGAGCAGCTCGATCCTGTCGCTCTACTCCCTCATCTATGCCGGCGCCGCCAGCACCTTCCGCCAGCTGGGTGATACGACCACCGCCGTGCGGGCCGACTCGGTGGCGGAGGCCATCCGGCGGGAGATCGAACGCGGTGAGCGATATCCCTTCGCCCGGGACTAATCCGGTGCGGTGGGCGGATCAGGCCAGCCATGGTCCTGACCCGCTCACGCGCGCCGGGATGCCTGGCCGCGTGGGTCCTTGAGGCCGGGGGCCGGGCGAAGATCCTCACCCTGCTGCGGGGCTCCGCGAGGGTGGATCACGGCGGAATTCGGAGCGACAGGGAATCGATCGTGTCGCGCGCCGGTCGTCATTTTCAACCCACCGACCAGACCCAGGATCAACGCCACCAGGAATGCGGCCAGGAAGCTGACGAACAACGCCTGCGCGATCCCCACGGACGTCACCGCGAGGCGGCCGAGCCCCAACAGGGCCGCCCCCAGGGTCAGCACCAGGAACGCCCGGGCCCACGCGAGCGGACCGACGCCCTCCCATCCGGGATTATGCGACTTGCCGCTTGTCATCGGACACCTCCTCAAGGTGGGCCCGGTAGACCAGGACCGCCAGCTCGAGCCGACTGCGCAGCCGCAGCGTGGTCAGCACCGTGTGCACATGGGTCTTGACGGTGTGCACGGCGATGTTGAGCCTGGTAGCGATCTCCTTGTTCGTGAGCCCCTCGGCGATCAGCTGGATGACCTGTCGCTGGCGCGGGGTCAGCAGCGCCCGGGTGGTGGGCGGCACGTTGACCGGGGGATCAAATGGAAGGGGACGATTGAAGGCCTGCTGCATGATAGCTCTCCGTCGGTCTGGGCGAATCGCTCCGCGTGAGAACAACAAAAAAGGCGCGCGGGATCGGTCCTCCTGATCCCCTCGCGCCTTCGACTTCCGGGCCCTGGCCCGAACGTCAAGGTTGCTGCCAGCGGCAGCATATGTTGGTCAACCCGAGCCAATCTATCGCGGCGCCACGAACTCTGCAACCCCCAGCGGCAGGGAGCAGGTCCTTCAACCAGCGGCTGTCCGCCCGCCGCCGACCCACCGGCACTGCATTGCATCAACCCGTGCTGTGTGCTACCGTATGCATAAGACGAACGGAGCGGACGGAGCCACACACCTTGTCGACGGGGCCCGGGCCCCGGAGTCGAAGGCGCCGGCGGATCAACAGCCGCGGCGCCTTTTCGTGTCTGGTGGATGCGGCGCCGCGGCGGGCGCACACCTGTGTCCCCGTGCCGGCCCCGACGGCCTGCGCGCTCGACCCTGGGGTGGAGTAACCGATGCCTTTTACCCTGTACTACGACGACTCGCGGGAGACGCCAGTCGCGCTCAAGGTCACCATCTGGCTGAGCCGTGCGCTGGCCGGGGTGATGGTCGTGAGCGGCGGCGTCGCCCTGCTCGGGTGGGGCGCCGGGGTACCCGCACTGGTCACCCCGTTCGCGGGGTGGCGGCCCATGGCCCCACTCAGTGCGATCGTATCCATCGCCCTCGGGCTGGCCTTCTGGCAGCGCATCCACGGGGGGAGGCGGTCGGCCTTCGCCGGGGCGGCGGTGGGCCTGGTGCTCGCCCTGCCGAGCCTGCTCACGGCCGGTCAGGTGGGCGGCCTCCTGGCCATGCCGCTGAGTTCATCCGTGCTGTTCGCCACCGCGGCAGCCGGCCTCCTGAGCAACCTCCTGCACCGCCGGCCCGACCTGGAGAAGATGATCCTCAGCCTGTCGGGGATCGGGCTGATTGCGCTGGGGGGGACGATCGCCTTCGCCAATACCCTTGGCATGCTCGGCGCGGACCCGGCCGGCCCCACCCCGGGCTCCTCGCTGCAGGTGGTGATCACCATGGGGCTGCTGGGATTCGCGTTCCTCTTCCTGGTCTGGTGGAGCGGGTTCAGCGAATTCGAGCCGCCGAGATGGCTGCCCGCCGCCGCGGGACTGCTCGGCCTGGCGACGGTCATGACCTTCTGGACCACCCTCAAGGCCCGCGAGGAATTCCGGCGGATGGAGAGCACCCGCGAGGCCGCCTTCACCGAGCAACGGCTCCTGCAGCGTGAGCTGACTGCAGTTGCCAGCGCCCTGATTCGCACCGCCGAATGGCTCGAGATCGGCGTCGATCCGGTGCTCCAGGAACGGGTGCTCCTGGCGCTGCTGCGTGACATCCCCAGCGTGGAGGCGGTCTTCCACCTGGGCGCGCGCGGCATCCCGGTGGCACAGGCCCCGGTACCCGCAGATTCCCGGGACGTTGCCGCCGCCTGGCAGCAGCTGGCCCCCCAGGATTCCCTGGCCTCCGACTCCCTGGTCTTCCGCCCGCTGGACATTAACCAGGAGCGGTTCATCATCTTTGCGCCGGTGTGCTTCGTGGAGTGCCGTGGGGCGGTGGCCGCGATTGTCCGGGCGGCGGTGCTCTTCCGCCCGGCATTGGCGGGCACCAGCGGAGCCTACCACGTCGCCATCAGCGGGCCCATCGGGCCGCTCGAGTCCCCGGCTGCCGCACGCCACGCGCCGGTCGACCCCTCGTCGCCCCGGCTGTTCGGGATCGGGCCGCTGCAGTGGAGTGTCGTGGCCTGGCCTGCCAGCCCCGCAAGTCGCGCGGAGCGCGACCTTCCCGCGGCGGTCCTCTTTCTCGGGCTCGCCGTGACCCTCCTCGTCCCGCTCACGCTCCAGCTGGGCCTCTCGGCCTGGCAGGGGGCGCAGGAACGGGAACGCTCCCGGCTTTCCTACGCGCTGGACCGGGCAACTGATGGCGTCTGGGAGGTGCACCTGCCCACCGGCCACACGGTGCGCAGCCCGGCCCTCTGGAGCAACCTCGGCTACGAGGCCGGGACCGTGCCCTCCACCCAGGCGGGATGGGTCGCCTTGATCCACGCGGACGACCAGCCGCTCGTGAACCTGGCCATGTCCCGGCACGTCGCGGGCGAGAACGAGAGCTACGAGGTGGAGTACCGGGTCCGGGCGGCCGACGGCGGCTGGCATGTGCTCGTGGAACGCGGCCGGGTGGTCGACCGGAGTGCGCTCGGCGAGCCGAACCGGTTGATCGGCATCACGGCGGACGTCACCGAGGCTCGCGCCGCGGCCCGGTCCCGCGAGGAGGTGGAACGACGCTTCCGGGCAGTCTTCAACAGCAGCTTCCAGTTCCAGGTCCTGATGGACAACAACTGTCGAGTGATCGAAGCCAACCCGGTGACCCTGGAACTGTCCGGGTATGAGGCGGACGCGGTCCTGGGTCAGGAAGCCTGGGAGACGCTCTGGTGGGCCGGTCAACCGGAGGGCCAGGTGCGGCTGCGCGAGGCGTGCGACGCGGCCGGACGCGGGACCGCCCAGTCCTGGGAGCAGGAGATACAGGCCCCAGGCCAACCTTCGACCATTCTCGAACTCTCCGTCCGGGCCATCGAGGACACCGCCGGCGCGGCCACCCAGCTGTTGATGGAGGGCCGGGACGTCACCGACCGCCGGCGGGCGGAGGCCTCGATGAAGGAGGTCGACACTCTCACCACGATGGGTCGGATGGCCGCGCGCGTGGCGCATGAGATCAACAACCCGCTGGCGGGGATCCAGAGCGCCTTCCTGCTGATCCGGGATGCGGTCCCCACCGACCACCCCTACCACTCGTATGTCGGCGCGATCGAACGGGAAATCGAGCGCATCTCCCAGGTGACGCGCCAGTTGTACGAAACCTACCGGCCGGAGCAGGACCCCAGCGGCACCGCCTCCGTGGACCAGGTCGTGACCGATGCCGTGGCCTTCCTGAACCAGGTCAATCGCGCCAGGGAGGTGCAGATCGTGGCCGACCTGGACGGCGTCCCGGGTACGGTGCCCGTGCCGGCGGCCGTGCTGCGCCAGATCGTGTACAACCTCGCGCAGAACGCCATCGATGCCTCGCCCGCCGGGGGGCGTGTGGATATCCTGGCCGCGGCGACGCCGACGACGCTGACCCTGACGGTGCGCGACCAGGGCCCAGGGGTGCCGGAGGAGCTGCGCGACCAGGTGTTCGAACCGTTCTTCACCACCAAGGCGGCGTCGCTGAAGACCAGCGGCATGGGCCTGGGCCTGGCGCTCCTGCGCCAGACGGTGCTGGCCTCCGGCGGCACCATTGCCGTGGGCAGTGCCCCCGGCGGCGGCGCGGAGTTCGTGATCACCCTTCCCCTGGATGACCTCACCAAGCGAGGCCACAATGCATGAGACCCCGCGGATCCTCCTGGCAGATGATGAACCGATCTTTCTCAGCGCCACGGCGGACCTGTTGCGCCGCGAGGGCCTTGACTGTGTCACCGTTGGGGATGGAGACAGCGCGTTGACCGAGCTCGGGCAGCAGGAGTTCGACCTGCTCATCACCGACCTGGAGATGCCCGGCAACACGGACCTGGCCGTCATCCGCCGGGTGGCCGACCGGGGGGACAGCCTGCCGGTGATCGTTCTGACCGGGTACCCATCCGTCCGCTCGGCGATGGCCTGCATCGAGTTGCCGGTGGCCGCCTACCTGACCAAGCCGGTCGATTTCCAGGTCCTGCTGGCCAAGACCCGGATGGCGGTCTCGCGGTTCCGGTCCTACCGGACCATGCATCAGGCGGAGACGCGCCTCCAGACGTGGCGCGACGAGTTCAACCACCTGCAGGCCGCCGCGCCCAAGGGCGGCAGTCCGATTGATGTTTTCCTGACCCTCACCCTGCGCAACGTCATGGGCTCGCTGACGGACCTGGAGCAACTCAGTCGGGCCTTGAACAACCAGGAGGTCACCGACAATCCCTGCCAGCTGATGAACTGCCCCCGCGGCACCCAGCTGCAGGCGGCCGTCGAGGAAGCGGTGCAGGTGCTGGAAGAAACCCGCGGGGCCTTCAAGTCGAAGCAGCTGGGTGACCTGCGACACAAGCTGGAACTGCTGTTGAAGCACGTCTGAGCGGAGGGGCCGTTCACGCAGCATCTCGAGCACCGCATCCGCCGTCCCCCCGCCCGTGAACCCGGCGGCGGTGCCGTGCTAGATTTCAGCGCGTCCGCCCTGGCGTGGTGGCAGAGTGGTTGAATGCACCGGTCTTGAAAACCGGCGGGCCCGCAAGGGTCTCGTGAGTTCGAATCTCACCCACGCCGTTCCAGCCCCATCACACCACCCGCCCGCCCCACGCCCGCCGCGGGCTGCGGTTCAGCTCATTCCCACTCAGGAGACCTGATGAGACTCCCTGCCCTCCCCGCCCTGCTCCTCGCCGGCGCGCTCGGCCTCGCCGCGTGCAGCGAAGCCCCTCCAGAGGAGTCCGCCCAGGATGTCTTCTGGGCCAACCTGCAGGCGCTGTGCGGCCAGGCGTTCCCCGGCACTCCCGTGGAGTTTCCGGAGGGGGACACCACCTTCATCACCCGCGAGCTGATTGCCCATGTGCGCAGCTGCACCGCCGATGAGATCCGGATTCCGTTCCATGTCGGCGAGGACCGGTCGCGGACCTGGGTCCTGACCCGAACGGCCGACGGCATCCGCCTGAAGCACGACCACCGCCACGAGGATGGGTCGGAGGATGCCGTGACGCAGTACGGTGGGGAGACCAGCGACTGGGCGGGCTATCTGGCACGGAACACCGAAGCGGTGCGCCAGGAAGTCGGCAGCCCCTCGGGGGCAGGCGAGGCCGGCAAGCAGGAGTTCCCGGCTGACGCCCACACCGCCGAGGTGATCCCAGACGCGGTGTCCAACATCTGGACCGTCGAAGTGGAACCGGGTCGCCATTACGCCTACGGACTGCGCCGGGTCGGCACGGATCGCCGGTTCCGGATCGAGTTCGACCTGACCAGACCGGTCGCCGTTCCGCCGGCGCCGTGGGGCTCTATCGACCCCTGACGCCGTGGCACAGTCCTCGCCCTTTTGACGTTCGGTCGCTTGACACTCGAGCGATCATGGTGTCAGATTCATTGACATCAAATTGACCGGTCATCAGGGCGGGGAGGCCAAGTGGCGAGCAATATTGCACAGCGTGGAAAGCCTGCCTGGCTCCTCAGCAGCATCCTGATGCTGGGTTGTGGGACACTCGAGCCGAGCGAACCAGCGCTCCCCCCGTTGGCCGTTCGGATCGAGGCCCCCGCCGTCTACCAGCAGTGGTTTGCGGCCACCGCGTCCTGCAGCGGTCTCTCGGGAACCTCACAAACCATTGAATGGTATGTGGTTCCGGGTGCCGCCAGCTTCCGGGCTGATGGAGCCGAACGGGTCGGCATGTGGCAGCAGGTCGGCGGCACGTCCCAGATTGTCATCGCCGGGGCCTATGCTGAGCACGAGATGGTGGTGCGCCACGAGATCCTCCATCACCTCCTGGGCGAGAAGGGCCACCCGGAGAAACTCTTTGCGGACCAGTGCCCGCTGACCTGGGAGCGGTGGCAACAGCACGTTTCGGGGACCCTCGCCAACCGCTAGCCAGCCGTTGCACTCACACCACATAATGTGTGGCGCCGCGCCAGCATATATGGCGCGGACTCAGCACTCACCGGCGACGCGATGCTCGTCCACGCCCAGCTCTTCCCAGCGCCCCCAAGCCACCTCGGCACCAACAAGTTATCAACATGAGAGGCACACACACGCTTGACGCGTTGACCAGCCTCGCTGGCGCCGAGCAGCTGTACAACACCTGACAACTTACTTGATATCACACTAAATAAACCTCAGCTAATCATAGCATTGTGCACATTTCCAACATTTGACTGGTTGAGGTTTTTCCACATACAGTCACCGCAGGAATACAACCCTGGTCTCCGCCACACCACGCCCCTGCCGTAACCCTCCATTCCGGGTGAGCGTAAGCGTCCTTGCTGACCCACCTCGCCCCGACCATCTTAGCCTGCACCGATGACCGAATCCGCCCACTTCCTCCGCGACCTTGCAGTCGTCCTGGCCATCGCGGCTGTGATGACCCTCCTGGCGCGTCGGCTCCGACTGCCGGTGGTGGTGGGCTACATTGCGGCGGGGATCATCATCGGCCCGGGCACCCCGATCACCCTGATTGACGACCAGGACCGGATCCAGATCCTGGCCGAGCTCGGCGTGAGTTTCCTCCTCTTCTCGATTGGCCTCGAGTTCAGCATTCGCAAGTTGGTGCGACAGGGACCGCGGGTGGCGTTGGCCACCCTCTTCCAGGTCGGCACCCTTCTCACTCTGGGGTATCTGGCGGCGGAGCTGCTCGGCTGGCCGCTGAGGGACCGGCTGTTCGCCGCGGGAGCCGTGGCCATTGCGAGCACCATGATCCTGACGGCTTCGTTCGCGGATGCCCCCCCGGATCGGCGGCTTCGTGACCTCGTCCTGGGATTCAGCATCATGGAGGATCTGGTCGCGATGCTCCTGATCGCGACCCTGACGGCCGTCTCCCTCGGCCAGCAGGTCTCCCCCGAACTGTTGACCGGTACCCTGATTCGTCTGGGGGCCTTCGTGGTGACGGTGGTGGGTGTCGGGCTCCTGGTGGTGCCGCGGCTGATCCGGGCGGTGATGCGGCTGGGGCGACCGGACTTGACCCTGGTCACCGCCGTGGCGCTCTGCTTCGGCCTGGCCACCCTGGCCGACATGAGCGGGCACTCGGTGGCCCTGGGCGCGTTCGTGGCCGGCTTCCTCGTCAACGAAAGCGGCCTGGGGCGCGAGATCCGGGAGATGATCAAGCCGCTCAAGGACATGTTCGGCGCCCTCTTCTTCGTGGCCATCGGGATGCTGCTGCTCCCACTGGATGCCATCGCCAACTGGCCGGCGGTCGTGCTGTTCAGCCTGGTCGTGATCGTCGGCAACCTCGTCGGGGTGACCAGCGGAGCGTTCCTGGCGGGATTCGGCACCCATACCTCGATCCGCGCCGGCATCTACATGGGACAGGTCGGGGAGTTCGGGTTCATCATTGCCACCCTGGCCGCCGCGGCTGGCGCCACGGCGCTCTTCCCCGTCATCGTCGCCGTTTCCCTGATCACGGCGACGACCTCCACGATTCTGGCGCGGCGCTCCGAGGCGATCGCCAACTGGGTGGACCGACGGTTGCCGAAGCCGCTGCAGACGTTCGCGTCGCTCTACAGCTCCTGGATCGACACCATCGTCCACCGCTCGCCTGCCCCGCGGACGCGGGGCCCCGTGCGCCGGATGGTCGGGCTCCTCGTGCTCGATGGCGTGGTCATGGTCATCATCATCGTGGCCACCGCCCTGTTGCGAGAGCAGGCGGCCGACGCGGTGCGCGACCGCATCGCCCTCTCCTCCGGCGTGGCGCAGGGCCTGGTCCTGGTGCTGGGGAGCGTGCTGGCCGTGCCGGTGCTCGCCGGCGTCTTCACCACGGGCCGGCGGCTGTCCCGGACCTTGGCCGAGCGCGCGCTGCCCTCCGTGCCGGCGGGGAAGGTGGATCCTGCACTCGCCCCGCGGCGAGTGCTCCAGGCCAGCCTGTTGACCGGCATCGTGCTGGCCACCCTGATCCCCGTTGTCCTGCTGACGATCCCGTTCGTCCCGTTCTACGGCGGCCCCTCGGTTCTGGCGGCCCTGATGCTGGTGTTGCTCTTCTCGATCTGGCGGGCCGCCCGCGACCTGGCGGGCCACGCGCGCGCGGGCGCGGAGCTGGTGGTCCACGTGCTGGCCCGGCAGGGCATGGCCGAGGAAACCGGGATGTACGAGAAGGTGGAGGCGCTGCTGCCCGGCCTGGGGAGCGTCCGGCCGGTCCGGATCGAGGCGGGGAGCAGGGCCGCCGGCCAGACGCTGGGGGAGCTCAATCTTCGCGGGCGGACCGGAGCCACCGTGGTGGGGATCTCACGGGGTGACCTGGAAATCCCCCATCCCGCCGCCACCGAACGGCTGGAGGCCGGCGACCTGGTGGCGCTGACCGGCAGCCGGGACGCGATCCAGGCGGCGCGGCGGCAGCTCGAAATCCGGCCTCCGGAGCCTGCGTAGGCTTGCCGCGGGCGGGCTCCGGTGCGAAGTTTCCCCCTCGCTGGAGCGATGGCCGAGTGGCTGAAGGCACCGGTTTGCTAAACCGGCATAGGGCCCTAAAGCTCTATCGAGGGTTCGAATCCCTCTCGCTCCGTGGTGGCGGTGCTTCGATGCCTGCCACGATCGGCGTCAGTTGGAAGGGAGAAGCGAGAAGCGAGAAGCAGGGTTCCTGCTCCCTTCTGACTTCTCCCTTCTCCCTTCTTACTTCTCGCTCCTCCCTGTGCCCATGCAACCACGCGTCCGCTTCGCCCCCTCCCCCACCGGCTATCTCCACGTCGGGGGTGCCCGCACGGCGCTCTTCAACTGGCTGCTGGCGCGCAAGCTGGGGGGCGTCCACGTCCTGCGCATCGAGGACACCGACCAGGAGCGCAGCACCGACGCGCACACCCAGGTCATCCTCGACGGCCTGACCTGGCTCGGGATCACCTGGGACGAGGGGCCGTACTTCCAAGGTGGCTATGGCGAGCGCCACCGCGCCGACGCCTTGCGCCTGCTGGCTGATGGGAAGGCCTACCGGTGCTTCTGCACGAAGGAGGAACTGGATGCGCAGCGGGCGCAGGCCACCGTCGGCAGCCACGCCTTCCGGTACGACCGCCGCTGTGCGCGCCTTCCGGCGGAGGAGGTCGCCACGCGCGTGGAGCGCGGGGATCCCTTCGTGGTCCGCTTCCGCATGCCGGAGGGCGAGATTGCCTGGGACGACGCGGTGCACGGCCGGATCAGCTTCCAAGGCAGCGACCTCGACGACCTCGTCCTCCTCCGCACCGACGGCACGCCGATCTACAACCTGGCCGTCGTCTCCGATGACATCGAGATGCGGATCACCCACGTGATCCGCGGCGACGACCACATCAGCAACACGCCCAAGCAGGTGGCGCTCTACCGGGCCCTTGGCGCGCCGGAGCCGATCTTTGCCCACGTCCCGATGATCCTGGGTGATGACGGCAAGAAACTCAGCAAGCGGCACGGCGCCACCGCCGTCGGCGACTACCAGGACATGGGCATCCTCCCGGCCGCCATGCGCAACTTCCTCGCGCTGCTGGGCTGGAGCCCGGGCAATGACCTGGAGATCATGTCGGAGGAGGAGCTGGTCGCGCGCTTCAGCCTGGAGGGGATCCAAAAGAAGCCGGCGGTCTTCGACACCGCCAAGCTTGAATGGATGAACGGGCAGTATCTCTCGGCGCTGCCGGCGGCGGAGCTGCGCGCCCCGGTGGAGCGCCAGCTTGGCATCCTGGGTGTGGGCGCGAACGGACGCGACCTCGACGCGCTCATTGATGCCGTCAAGGCACGGTCGCGCACGATACTGCATGTGGCGGAGCAGGTCGCGGTCCGGATCCAAGGCCCCCCGGGCCGGGATGAGAAGGGTGAGAAGCTGGTGGCCAAGCTCGGTGAGGCCTACGGCCAGAACCTGGCGCTGATGAGGGCGGCCCTCGATGCGGTGCCCGAGGCGGAGTGGACGGCCGACCACCTGTTGGAGGTCATCAAATCCGCTGCTGAGGCACATGGCCTCAAGCTGGGCGATGCAATGCAGCCGATCCGGGTGGCGCTGACCGGCAGCACGGTGAGCGAACCGGTGAACGAATTGCTGGTGGTGGTGGGACGGACGGCGGCGCTGGAGCGGCTCACACCATAATCGATGCTGGACACCGCAGTGCCGCCGTGGCCTCCGCCATGGAGTTGACCCCAGACCCGCCCAGGACACGATCCATGCTCCTTGCCTCCCTGCTCATCTTCGCCGTCGGCGTCCAGGACACGACAGCCTACGACGTCCTGAACCACGGGCGCCCCGCCGGCGAGATGCTCGTGCTGCGCACCGCCGATTCGGTCACGGTCCGCTATCACCACGTGGACCGCAATCGCGGCCGCCGCGCCGAGGTGCGCTACCGCTTCTCCGGCCAGCAGGTGGTGGGCGGCGCCACGTGGCAGCTCCCGCTCTACGGCCCGCCAGGCACGCCTGATCCAATCGACCGGTTCGAGGTGGTGGCCAACGAGCTCCGGTGGACGGCCAACGACTCAGCGCGAAGCGCTCCTCGGGCACCCGGCGCGTTCTATCGTCTGGGCAACGCCACACCGTACGACCTGGCGCTACTTGCCCAATACGCGCTGCGGCAGCGGGACAGCACCGCGCGGCTCGTGAATGCAGGCACACCCGCTCGGGTGGAGGTCATTGCGGACACCGTGGTGCGCCTGCCTCTCGGTTCGCGACGTGTCCGGCTGGCGCTGGTCCATGCCGGCGGTCGCAACCCCGCCGCGGTCTGGCTCGATGCCGATGGCAGTCTGGTGGCCAGCGCGGTGGGATGGTTCATCACGGTACGACGCGGCTACCAGGACGCCCTCCCGACCTTCCGGGCCCTCGAGATTGCCTACCGCAACAGCGTCGCCGAGGCCCTGGCCCGGGAGCTGGCACCCGCCGCGGTGCCGGCGGTGGCGATCGTCAACGGCGACCTCTTCGACAGTGAGCGTGGCACGATCGTGCCCCGTACCACTGTCATCATCCAGGGTGAACGAATCACCGCGGTTGGCCCTGCGGGTTCCGTGAGTATTCCGGCGGGTGCCCGGGTGATTGATGCCACGGGCAAGACCGTGATGCCAGGGATGTGGGACATGCACACCCACTTCCAGCTCACCAGCCAATCCGGCACCGCCCTCTCGCAACTGGCGACCGGCGTCACCACCATCCGCGACCTCGCGGCCGACCTCGACGTGGCGGTCTCTCACCGCGACCGCGCCGACCGCGGCATGATCGTGTCTCCGCGTGTCATCCTGGGCGGCTTCATCGAGGGCCCCGGCGCCTGGGCGGGTCCCACCGAGGCGATCGCGCGCGACGAGAGCGAGGCGCGGGCGTGGGTGGCGCGGTACGATTCCCTCGGCTACCGCCAGATCAAGCTGTACAACCTGGTGCACCCGGACCTGATCCCGGTGATCGCCGAGGAGACCCATCGTCGAGGCATGCGCCTGAGCGGCCATGTCCCGCGCGGTATCACCACGCCGACGGCGGTGCGCCTGGGCTTCGACGAGATCAACCACGCCGCGTTCCTCTTCAGCACCTTTTACCAGGATTCCCTGTACCTGCCCCGGATGCGTGCCTACTCCGCGGTGGCGGCAACCGTGGCGGCGGCGGTCGACGTGGACGGCCCCGAGATGACCGCGATGATCGAGCTGTTCCGGGAGCGCGGAACCGTCATGGATGGCACCTGGAACCTCTGGATGTCGGCCCGCAGCGGGGTCGGCCCATCGGTGACCGGCATCCCAGCCCAGGCGTTCGATTCTCTGGGGCGCCTTGCGGACGCCAATTATCTCCGCGCCATCAAGCGACTCCACGACGCCGGCGTCCCGGTCGTGCCGGGCACCGATGGCAGCAGCTACAACGCGGAGCTCGAGGTATACGAGCGGGCGGGCATCCCGGCCGCCGAGGTCCTCCAGCTGGCCACCATCACGTCGGCGCGGGTGATGGGCGATGACGGGGAGTACGGCAGCATTGAGGTTGGCAAGGTGGCGGACGTGCTGGTCGTGGATGGCCGCCCGGCGGAGCGGGTGGAGGACCTCCGGCGGCTGACCCACGTCATCCGGGCGGGGCGGGTCTACGAGCCATCCGCGCTGCGATCGGCGCTCGAGGGCGGCAACCTTCGCACCATGCGCACCATGGCGCCGCGGCCAGGGGGAGGGCGCTGAACCAGCCGCAGTCTGGCCGATAGGCCGGCCCGCATTGACAATACACCCCCACGACCGACTTCTTTCGCGGCAATGCCAGTCCTCTCCCGCCTTTTGGTACGACCCGCCTCCGCGTACCCCAGCCCCACCGCCAGGCGATGCCACCTCCTGCTGCTGTGTTCGCTCGCCGCGGCTCCACTGCTTCCGGCACAGGACACCGCCGCCACGAGCGAGCAGCTCCAGCGGTCCCTCATCGCCCTCCTGGAGGGCCGGGACTCCGCGGCGATCGCCCTGGCCTACCAGCGGCTGGCGGAGGCCCGGCAGGCCGAGGGCAACAGTCAGGCGGCGATGGAGGCGTGGCGGGGCGCCATCGTCTTTGCGCGCGGGGCGGATGATTCCACCACCCTCGCCGCCGCGCACAATGCGCTGGGGCTTCGCCACTGGAGCGCCACCCGCTACGACAGCGCGCTCGTGCACCTGACCGAGGCCCGGCGGGTGCGCGAGCTGACCGGGGACCGCGCCGGTCTGGGCCGGGTCCTCAACACCATCGGCGCCACCCACTACCAGGAAGGCGACTACGAGCTGGCCCTGGAATCCTTCCTGCACTCGCTGGCCATCCGTCGCGAGGCGGGAGACCGGCGCGGCGTGGCGCTTGTGCTGACCAACATTGGCAAGGTCTACCACGACTGGCGCCAGTTTGATCGGGCGCTGCCCACGCTCGAAGAAGCGGTTGCGGTGGCCCGGGAGGTCGAGGATCCGGGGGCCATCGGCTACGCCCTGAATTCCCTGGGTGTCCTGCACACGGACCGCGGGGATTTTGCGGCCGCGCGACTTCACCTCGAGGAGTCGCTGGCGCTCTACCAGGCGGGTCACCCCCAGCTGTCCGCAGCCGACTCGGCCAGTGGCTGGTCGCTGGCCATGCTCGGCCTGGGGCAGCTTCACATTCGAGAGGGGAATCCTGCCGCGGCCCTGGAACCGCTCGGGGCGGTCCATGCCATCGCCGTGCGGAGCAACAGCCTGCGCGGGCAGGCCCGGACCAACCTGTACCTCGGCCAGGCGTATCGTGCCATGGGGCAGGGCCCGCGGGCCATGGCAGCGTTTACGCAGTCCCTGGAGTTCGCCCGCGCAGGAACCCAACGCACGACGGCATTGGAGGCGCTCGCCGAGCTGGCGTCCCTCGAAGAGGATCGGGGCAATGCGGCGGCGGCCCTCAGCCACCTGCGGGCCCACTTCGCGCTGCGGGACACCGTCTTCGCCCAGGCGGCGGCCCATCGCGTTGCCGCCATGGAGACCCGGATGGCGGTGGAACAGCAGCAGCGCGACAATCTTCGGCTGCTGGAGGAAGGCCAAGTCCAAGCCATCGTCATCGCACGCCAGCGGATCGTAGGGCTCCTGGGGGGCGCGATCCTGGTGCTCGCGACGGTGCTGATCGTCGGCCTGAGCCGGTTCAACCGGCTGGGCAAGGAGCGGGCGGCACTGCTGGCCCGCGCCAACAGTGAACTGAACATGGCCAACCACGAGCTCCGGACGGCCCTCTCGGAGGTCCGCACCCTGAAGGGGCTCATCCCCATCTGTGCCAACTGCAAGAAGGTCCGCGACGACCAGGGCTACTGGGAGTCGGTGGAGTCGTATGTCACGTCGCGCTCCGAGGCCCTCTTCACCCATGGCATCTGCGCGTCCTGCGGCCCGGCCCTGTATGGGGAGCTGTGGGACCCCAATCAGGCGCCCGACCCGGCGCCGGTCACTCCAGCCGAGGAGCCTGAGGGATGAACGCGATCAACCTCGCCGAGAAGTTGGCCGGCTTCTGTGAGCACTGGAGCCCGCGGATCGTGGGAGAATTGAATGGCCAGCAGGTCAAGCTGGCCAAGCTCCACGGTGAGTTCGTGTGGCACCAGCACGACCACGAGGACGAGCTGTTCCTGGTGATCAAGGGCACACTGCTGATGCGCTTGCGGGACGGGGACGTCACCATCCGCGAGGGGGAGTTCCTGATCGTTCCCCGCGGCGTGGAGCACCTGCCGGTGGCGGAGGAGGAGGTGCATGTCCTGTTGTTCGAGCCCGCGTCGACGCTGAACACCGGGAATGTGAGAAACGCCCGAACCATCGACGAACTGGAGCGCGCCTAGCCGCGCGCCAACACACCGGAGGTTCCCCGGGATGCCCGCTTCACCCCTCCCCCGCCTCCGCCGACTCTGCCTGGCGCAGCCCGACGCCCACGAAGTGGTGGCGTGGGGCGAGCCGACCGTTCGCATCCGGAACAAGCTCTTTGCCATGTACGCCTCACCAGAGAACCACCATGGTGCCGGGCGGCCATCGGTCTGGTGCAAGGCCGGCCCCGGGAACCAGGAGTTGATGATCGCCGCGGACCGTGATCGGTACTTCCGCCCGCCCTACGTGGGGCCCAGCGGCTGGGTGGGGGTCTACCTGGACCAGGGGGTGGATTGGAAGGCCGTGAAGGACCTGATTGGGGACGCCTACCAGCTGGTGGCGCCCAGGCCAAAGGGGGTGCAGGCGTCGGTGGCACACCTCAAGAAACCCGATCGCCGCGGCCGCGGACATTGACGGCGGCCCCGGCGGGCCCGACATTCCCGGCACCCCCTCCTCGGAGTGCACAGTGCAGGCCCACGCCATCACCCCGATACTCAATGTCACGGATCTGGAGGCAAGCTTTGCCTGGTTCAAGAAACTGGGCTGGTCCAGGAAATGGGACTGGGGCACGCCCCCCGATTTCGGCTGCGTGGCCTCGGGAAGGTGTGAAATTTTTCTTTGTGTGAACGGCCAGGGCGGGCGAGGCCGGGGCGTCAACTCGCGGACGTTCGGCCCGGACGGCAACGAGTCCGAGGACCGGGGCGCCTGGATGTCCGTCTGGGTGGAGGACGTGAATGCACTCCACCGCCATTGCCTGGCCCAAGAGCTGGACGTCACCTTCGCCCCGCACGACATGGAGTGGGGAGTCCGCGAACTCCACGTTCGCCACCCGGACGGGCATGTGTTCCGGATGAGCCAGGGGCTGCCGGAGGAGTGAGCCCTCCAATTCCCCTTCCCGCCGTGGTGCTCACGGCCAGTTGTGGTGGCGGTACCGCCCCTCGCCCCTCGCCAATCCTCGGGCTATGTTGGGAGGCATGACCCTCCCAACCATCCCTGCATCCGCCTCGACCGTGTCCCCGTTCCTCCTCGTTCTCCTCCTCCTTGGGCTCGGCTGTGGCGCCCCGGACGAAGCAGCAGAGGCCCCACCCTCCCCGGCGGCAGCCAGCATCGGGCTGCCCGCCGAGCAGGAGGCGTTCTGGGCCGCCCTGATGGCTCACTGCGGGAATGCCTACCGCGGCAAGGTCTCGGATGCCACGCCGCACTATCGGGCGAGCGCGGAACGGGAGGTGGCCGTCATCCACTTCATGAGTTGCAGCGAGGACCGCATCCACATCCCGCTGCATCTCGACGACGACCGCTCCCGCAACTGGATCCTGACCCGGGTGGGCGGCACGATCCGCCTCAAGCACGACCATCGCCACGAGGACGGCACCGAGGACACGATCACCCAGTACGGCGGGGATGCCCCCGTCCCGGGGCTGGCCACTCGGCAGATCTTCCGGGCGGACGCGCACACCGCCGAGATTCTCCCATTGCGCTGGGACAACTTCTGGTTCTTCGACTTCGTGAATGACAGCACGCTGCAGTATGGGGTCCACTGGCCGACGATGGGTCATTCCATCCGCTACGAGTTCGATCTCGCCACGCCGGTGGCCGCCCCGCCGCCGCCCTGGGGGTACGAGCCCCGCTAGCCCGCTGACGGTCCTGGCGCCGTTTCCGCGTATTGTTGGAAGCCCCCACATCCGGATCGAGGTGGGGCTACCGCCCCGCCAGCCGCGTCAGCATCACCTTCCAGTGCTCAAGGGCCCCGAAGAATTGTTCCACCGGCACGCGCTCGTTCAGCCCGTGGGCGAACATGTCGCTGTCCTTGATGAGAATCCCCATCACACCGTAGGTGGGAATGCCCCCGGCCCGGATCTCCTTGCCGTCGGTGCCATAGGGTGCCATATAGGGGATCACCGGGACACCGGGATAGCGGGCGTGCACCGCCGCGGTCACCGCCGCGACAACATCCTCCCGGAGCGGCGAGGCCGGGCTCGCCATCGGGTCGTCCAGCACGGTGATGCGCAGGCCGTCCAGCCCAGCCACCTGGCGCAAGGTGGCCTCCACGTCGCTCACCTCGACTCCGGGAAAGATCCGGCAGTTCACCGTCGCCGTCGCCGACTGCGGCAGCGCGTTTTCGGCATGGCCAGCCCGCAGCATCGTGGCCACGCAGGTCGTCCGGGTGATCCCCACCACCTCGGGCTGGTGCCAGAGCACCTCCGCCGCTGCCGCATCGGCCGGGTCCGCAGCCAGCCGGCCCATCGCCTGCCCGACCGGCCCCGCCGTCACCTTGGACATCTCCCGCAGGTACAGCCGGGTGGCCTCGGTGGTCATCACCGGAAACCGGTGGGCCTCGATTCGCGTGAGGACCTTGGCCAGGTCGTAGATCGCATTGTCGGTTCGCGGCGTCGAGCTGTGTCCGCCGGGATTGGTGACCATCAGCTCAAAGGTTGCGTAGGTCTTCTCGGCGCTCTGCAGGAAGTAGGCGACCGGCTTGCCCCTGTCGTCGAGCTGGCCGCCCCCACCATCATCGTTGAGGGCAAACTCCGCGTCGGTCAGGTGCCGGTGCACCGTCACCATGCGGCGGGCCGACTCCATCCCCGTCTCCTCATCGCCCGTAAAGGCGATGATCAGGTCGCGCGTCGGGACGAAGCCCTCCGCCTTGAGCCGGAGGAAGGTGGCGGTCAACCCCGCCACCCCGAACTTGTTGTCCAGGCTGCCCCGGCCGAAGAAATACCCGTCCTCCTCGATCAGCGTGAACGGATCCCGCTCCCAGTCCTCGGGGAGGGCATCGACCACGTCCATGTGAGCCAGCATCAGGATCGGACGCTGCCCGGACGAGCCGTCGCCCCGGTAGCGGACAATCAGCTCCGCCGTCTCTTCCCCGGTCTTCATGGTGAACCGGATGAGATGCACATCCGCGGCGGGAAACCCGCCGCGGCGAAACTGTTCGGCGAGGTATTCGGCCATGGCGGGAACCTGACCGTGGCCGGCCGCGGTACGATAGCCGATGATCGTCCGGTAGACGTCGAGTGCTTTCTGTTGATAGGCCGCCGTGTAGGCGGCGCTGGAGGACTGCGCCTGCACCCCCGTCACACTCATCGTCGCTGCGACAAGGCCAAGCAAAAGCCGCATGCGAGCCGTCGGCACCATCGGGAACCTCGATTGGAGAGAGGGGGCGGTCGGCTGAATCTACTCCAGATGACTCCGCAGCATCCAGGCGTGCTTCTGGTGCACGTCCATCCGCCGTGTGCCCAAGTCGGCGCTGGCGACGTCATTCACCTTCTCCGCGGCCTCCACCACCAGCCGGGCTGACTTGGCTACCGCCTCCTGGTCCGCCAGGAGGTTGCGGATCATCTTCGTCGCGGCCGGGCTGCTGGTGTCCTCACGCACGCTCGCGAGTTTCACGAACTCGCTGAAGCTCCCCGGCGCCCGCGCGCCGAGCGAGCGGATCCGCTCGGCGATTTCGTCGATGGCAGTGGCGAGCTCGGTGTACTGCTGCTCAAAGAGCGTGTGGAGCGTCGTGAACATCGGCCCCGTCACGTTCCAGTGGTAGTTGTGGGACTTGGTGTAGAGGGTGTAGCTGTCGGCGAGCAGCCGCTCCAGCGGTGCCACAACCGGGGATGCCTTCGTCGATGTCTTTGCCATTTCAACTCCCGCTTGAGTTCCGGGGCGCACAGATGTGCGCCCCCTACGTCCTGTTCCCTGCTCACTTCTCACTACTCACTGCTCACTTCTCACTGCTCACTTCTCACCGCGCACTTCTCACTTCTCGCTTCTCCTTACATCACCATCCCCGGCCGCACCCGCCAGATCCGCTCCAGCAGCCCATCCAGGTAGCCCCGCTCCAGGAACGCCGTCACCGCCTCGGCGGTGGCGGCGCGGTTCACGCCCCACAGGGAAACCCGCCGCGGATCACCGTCGAAATCCGCCTGCACCCAGAAGCGGTCCTCCTGCGCGAACACCGTCGGCGTGCGGTCGGCATAGTGCGCTGCGACGGCATTGCTCCCCGGCCCACCGATCACAACCACCGTGCTGGACATCAGCGTGCCGGCCAGGAAGTACTGTTCGTCGCTCACCACCACTGCCCGGCGCCACGGCTGCCCGGCTCCGCGGCGATCAATCTCGTCGCGGATCCGCTCGGCATGCAGGCGGTCGTGTTCCAGCGCCGCCGGCGTCGTGCCGACCACCACGATCACGGTCTCTTCAGGATCGACCAGTCTCATCGGGACCGCGAGGTGTCGGGGGGAATCGGGGGCGGCGCGCTGCGCCGATTGCGCTCGAACTCGCGCTCCTGGTCACGCCGCTCGCGGATCTCGCGGATCGCCTTCCGGAAATCATCCATCGTTTCGGCCCGCCGGGCAGCGTACTGCAGATCGGCACGGATCGCGGCCAGCCGGCGGCCTTCCTGGAGATCCATGTTGCCGCCCCCCTGGATCGGCAGCAGCGCCAGCAATGCCGCGGGAATCCGCAGCGGGCCGAGGTAGATGTACTTGCTGTCGATGCCAAACGTCTGGCCCTGAATGTCGGTGGTCCAGCTGGGCGCCGGCGCCCCGGGGCGCGAGGGGGAGGTCATCACCGAGTCCAGGTATGCCTGCACGATGGCGCTGACCGCGCTGTCCACCAGTTCGATGTGCGAGCGCTGCGTCAGCACCTCGGCGAGTTCACGGGGTGGCAGCGGGAGGGGCCGCACCCACAGCGTGCCCTCACCCAGCGCGGGACCGATCCGCTGAATCCCGCCGCGCGGGGCCACGCCCGGCTGCTCCGGGGGGCGGATGGGCGTGAAGGCACCGGTGTCCCTGGAGATCACGACCGGCCGGGGGTCCGGGACCGGTTGCAGCGGCGTGGGCTCGGGCGCCGGCCCCACCACCTCGGGGACCATGCGCTCCACCCCGGGCTGGTCGCCGCTTCCCTGCCCCTCCGCCGGCACCAGGAAGACCATGTCCACCGCCACGGGGCCGTCGCTCGTGCGCGGCATCGGCAGCAGTGGCGGGCGGTTGGAGGGACGGCGTGGTGGCAGCCACGGGTTGATGGTCACGAGCAGCAGCAGGCTGTGGATGGCGACGCTGATTGCGATCGCCACCCACGGCCGCGCACGCCGGCGCGGCAAGTCCAGGTCAAGCGGAGGCCGCAACCTCGGCCTCTCCGCCGCGCAGCGCCGCCAGTGTCCGCCCGAGCCGCCTCACCGCCTCCTGCAGGCGCTCGGCACCCACGGTCAACGCGATCCGGAAGTAGCCTTCCCCTGCCGGGCCGAAGGCGCTGCCTGGCAACACCACCACTCCCTCCGACTCCAGCGCATGCCTGGCGAATGGCGCCGAGGACACGCCGGCTGGCAACGGCACCCACAGGTACATCGCGGCCAGCGGGATCTCGACGGGAAAACCGGCCTCGCGGAGCGCCGCCACGCCGGCATCCCGGCGATGCCCGAGCTCGGCCCGAATCGGCGCCACCAGCGCCTCGGCGTGGTCGAGTGCCGTCGCGGCCGCGCGCTGAACCGCCAGGAACGGGCCGGTATCGGTGTAGGACTTGACCCGCGTCAGCCCGCCGATCAGCCGGGCATTCCCTGCCGCAAAACCGATCCGCCAGCCGGTCATCGAGAAGCTCTTCGAGAGGGAATGGAACTCGATCGCCACCTCGCGAGCTCCGTCTACCTCAAAGATGCCCGGCGCCACGTAACCGTCGTACGTCAGGTCGCAGTAGGCATTGTCGTACGCCAGCAGGATATCGTGCCGGCGACAGGTGGCCACCAGCCGCTCGAGATAGGCCAGATCCGCCACCGCCGCCGTGGGGTTGTTCGGATAATTCACGAAAAGCAGCCGGGTCCGGGCCAGCACGTCGGCGGGAACCCGGTCCAGATCCACCCGAAACCCTTCCTCGGCGCGGAGCGGATACACGTAGGGCTCCCCGCCGGCCAGCAGCGTCCCCCCGAGGTAGGCCTGATAGCCCGGCTCAGGGACGATGGCCACATCGCCCGGGTTGAGCACCAGGAACGGCAGGTGCGCCAACCCCTCCTTCAGCCCGATCAGGGGCACCAATTCGGTGGTGGGGTCAAAGACCTGGCCGAAGCGACGCTCGAGGTACCCGGCGGCAGCCCGCCGGAAATCCGCGAGCCCCTGTTGGAAGCCGTACTTGCTCATTGCCGGATCGTTGATCGCGGCGTGCATCGCCTCGATGACCGGCGCGGGCGGTGGGGTGTCGTTGTCACCAGCCCCAAGGTCGATCAGGTCGACGCCCTGGGCCAGCAGGCGCTTCTTGATGGCGGGAATCTCGGCGAGGGGATAGCCCGGGAGCGTCTGGATCCGGCGGCTGAACTCGATCATCCCCCCCGCGCCTTTCTGACCGGATTGCTGAGGATCCCAACGCCCGGGATCTCGATCTCCACCACGTCACCATCATCGAGTGGCGCGGTGCCGGCCGGCGTGCCCGTCAGCACCAGGTCCCCCTCCTCCAGCGTCATGATCGTGGAGATGTATGCCAGCAGCTCGGGGATCGAGAACACCATTTCTGAGGACTTGCCACGCTGCCTCTCCTCGCCGTTCACACGGGCGATGACTTCCAGGCTGCGCCAATCGACGCCAGTGACCGTGGGTCCCACGGGGCAGAAGGAGTCAAACCCCTTGGCGCGCGTCCACTGGCTGTCGGCACGCTGAAGGTCGCGTGCGGTGACATCATTGGCACAGGCGATCCCACCGATCGCCAACTCCGCCTCCGCAGGGGAGACGAACCGGAGCCGCCGTCCCACCACCACGGCAATCTCCGCCTCGTGCTCCACCCGCTCCGATTCCGGCGGCAGCAGGATCGGCTCGCCGGGGCCAATGAGCGCGCTGGGCGGCTTCAGGAACAGCAGTGGCTTCTCCGGCACCGCGTTCCCAAACTCCCTGGCGTGCTCGGCGTAGTTACGCCCGACGCAGACGATCTTCGACGGCCCCACGCTCACCTATACCTCCGCCCCAATGCTGTGGCGCGCAAAGAAGTCTTCACAACGGGCCCGAACCTCCGTCCAGCGCCCTTCCACCCTGTCCGCCTTCGGCAACCCGCTTAGCATCAGCCGTCCGTACCGCTTGGTGAGCACCCGGCTGTCGAGCAGCAGCACCACGCCGACGTCGGTGCGGCTGCGGATGAGCCGGCCGAACCCCTGCTTGAGCTTCAGGGCCGCCAGGGGCAGCAGATACCCCATGAACCCGTCCTCCCCCTGCTCCGCCAGCCGCTCCAGCCGGGCCGCCGTCACCGGCTCCGAGGGAACCTTGAAAGGTAGCTTGCAGAGGACCAGCGCGCGCAGCGCCCGCCCGGGCACATCCACCCCCTCCCAGAACGAGTCGGTGCCCAGCAGAATGGCGTTTCCCGCCTCGCGGAAGCGGCGCAACAGCTGGTCGCGCGGGGCGCCGCCCTGCACCAGCAGCGGCCAGCGGGGGTCCAGGGTGCGCCGCAGCTCATCGGCCACCCGCCGCAGGGCCGCATGGCTGGTGAACAGGACGAACATTCCGCCGTCAGACGCCCAGGCCACCTCCTGCACCGCCTGGCAGATCGCGGCGTCGTGGGCCGCCTCGTCCTCGCGCGGGTCGGGGAGGTCGGCGGGGATGCCGAAGAGGCACTGCGCGCCGTAGTCAAACGGCGAGGCGAGCATCTCGCGCACCGTGACCGGGCTGTCGGCGCCGCTCAGGCCGATGCGGGATTCGAGGAATTGAAAATCACCCGATGCCGCGAGGGTGGCGCTGGTCAACACCGCCGTCTTGACGCGATCGAAGATCAGGTCGCGCAGGATTGGCGCCAGGTCCAGGGGCACGGCATGGAGCGCCACCTGCTGTCCCCGCGGGCCGGTGCGGTCGATCCAGCGCACCGTCGGGGCACCGCCGGGCGACGGCCGCAGGGCGGCGTTCAGGCCATCCGACGCCGACTCCAGCCGCCGCACCACGCCTCGCATCTCCGCCACCAGCTGGGTGCGGCGCTCGGTGGCCTCGATCTGGCTCATCCGGTCGGCGATCGTCTCGACCAGGTCCTTGAGCTCACGGAACGAACCCAGCAGCGCCGCCACTTCGGTGTCCAGTCCCTCACCCCACACCGGATCCTGGCCGAAGTCATCGTCCAGGCGCAGGGTGCCACCGGTACTCTCGAGCCGCAGGTGCAGCCGGGCGAACACCGCCTCGCTGACCCGGCGCGCATCCACCACCGCCGGGATGACCCGCTGCCGCAGCAGGTCCTGGCTCGCCTTGCTGAGGAGGTCGCCGCTGCCGGCCAGCTCAGCGCCCAGCGAGGGCACCAGCCCCTTGCCGTTGCGCTCGAAGCGTGCCAGCAGGCGGCGGACCCCGCGGCTGGTGACCTGCACGCCGAGGTGGTGCGCCGAGACATCCTCGAGATGGTGGGCCTCGTCGAGGATCAGCCGCTGGTAGGGGGGCAGCACCGCCGCGTCCTGCCAGTTCTCGGAGGCCTGCCGCACGGACAGGTCAGCGGCCAGGAGGTGGTGGTTCACCACGACGATATCCGCCTCCGCCGCCTTGCGGCGCGCCTTGAACAGGAAGCAGCGATCGAAGAAGCTGCACTTGAGCCTGGTACAGAGGTCGGATTCCGCGGAGACCTCGTCCCAGACTTCCGGGCTGGGCGTGAAGGGCAGGTCGCCCAGCGTGCCATCACTGGTGCGCGCGGACCACGCCGTGATGGTGACCACCTCATCCTGGCGCTCGGCTTCCAGCAGCGACTGCTGGCCGACGGCGGCGAGCTGCAGCCGCGAGAGACAGAGGTAGTTGCGCCAGCCCTTGAGGAGCGCAAAGGTCGGCGTGTAGTCCTCGGTGCCCAGCGCCTCGCGGAGCATCGGCAGGTCCTTGCCGACAAGCTGCTCCTGCAGGTTGATGGTGTTGGTGCTGACGATGGTGCGTTCCTTGTTGGCCCGTGCCCAGAGCAGCGCCGGCGTCAGGTAGGCAAAGGACTTCCCCACCCCCGTACCCGCCTCGAGGAGTACCGTGCCCCCGTCGTTGTAGGCGTCGGTGATGTGAGCCGCCATGTCGCGCTGGCTGGGCCGGTCCTCGAAGGCGCCCAGCACCCGCGCCACCGGCCCGTGCTCACCGAGCGTGGCGATGACATCGAAGGGATCGAGCCGCACCTCAGGCGTGGCCCTGGGCACCTCGACCACGATGTAGCACTCGGAGGCATCGTTGGAGACGATGCCGAAGCCGACGCCGCCGTCATGGAGGCGCGCCGCCACCGAGAGGTCGGCGGCGGAGGGCTCCAAGTTACCGGTGGGGTGGTTGTGCAGCAGGATCTCGCCCTGGCGCGCGAACCCCGGCAGGGCGAGCACCATGTCCGGGGTGCCGCGGGCGGCCACGCGCACGTCGGTGACGAACCCCTCCGCGTTCACGGTCCCGACGAAGCAGACCTCCCGGCCGCGTGCCGCCGTGATCTCCGAGGCGATCCGGTCGCGCACCCCGGCGGACAGTCGGCTCACGTCTTCAGTTCCTTCTTCTTTGCCGCCGGGAAGAGGACATTGTTGAGGATGAGCCGGTACCCCGGCGAGTGCGGATGCATGGACAGGTCAGTCGGGGCATCCCCGATGGCATGCTGCGGATCCTCGGGATCGTGGCCGCCGTAGAAGGTCCACGTGCCACGGCCCCGGTCACCGCGGATGTACTTGACCCAGGGCGCACCCACCTCCTCCGCCAGGATCGTGATGCCGGGCTTGAGCGTGCGTCGCGAGAAGGAGGTCGTCAGCCCGTAGAAGTCAGGGATGACCTGCCGGTGGTTCTGCACCAGCATCGTCGGCACCGGATCGATCTTGGCGCTGAAGTTGAAGAGCTGGAAGCTCCCGAGCGCCTGCCGGCGCTCCGGGGCGTTGACCTGGTGACCGTCAATGTCACTGAACACCGCCACGGCGGGGCTCATCTCCAGCCGGGCATCCTGGAACGCGAGCGCCTGCTCCCAGCGCATCCGCGCCGCGGCATCACGGTCCATCGGCGAGCCGTCGGCATAGCTGGCGGCGATATCGGTGTCGCTGCTGGCCAGCGCCAGGTCCAGCGTCTCGGTCGCGGTGCACATGGCAAAGAGGAACCCGCCATTGTCCACGAACCCGGCAATCCGCTGGGCCACCGCCCGCTTCAGCGCCGGCACGTGGTCAAAGCCGAACTGGCGCGCGTTGCGCTGGTTCCGCTCGATCATCTCCATCAGCCACGGCGCGCCGGTGTAGTTCAGGAAGAACTTGGAGTACTGCCCCGTGAAGTCCTCATGATGGAGGTGCAGCCAGTCGTAGCGTGCCAGCCCGTCGCCCACGACCTCCGGATCCCACACCTGGTCGAACCGGATCCCCGCGTACTGCATGGCCATCGTCACGGCGTCATCCCACGGCGCAGCGTTGGGTGGGGCATACACGGCCACGCGTGGCGCCTTCTCCAGCGGCACAGCCTCCATGTTGCTCGCCGCGATCACCCCACGGACCTCGGCCAGGCCACGGTCGTCCAGCGGCTCCGCCCGCACCCCGGCGAGCAGCGCGTCGCGGGTCGTGGCGCCGTCGGCGGGCAGGAGGAAGGAGCCTCCCCGGTAGTTCAGGAGCCATTCGCCCTGCAGGCCGCGCTCCAGGAGGCGGAAGGTGACGCCATATGCCTTGAGGTGGTCCGACTGGCTGTCATCCATCGGGATCAGCAGCCACGGGTTCCGCGCCCCGCGCGCCCAGAGCGGCAGGGGCCCGCCCAGCACCGTCGCTGCGGCGAGGCTGCCTGCCACGAAATCGCGCCGCCTCATCGCCCCACCGGGACCCCACCCCGCAGCTGGTCCAGCATCCGCCGCGCCTCCGGTGTCACGGCACTGGTGGGCCAGGCCAGGATCAATTGCTCCAGGCGTACCCGAGCGGCGGTGGCGCGGCCACTCCCCGCTTCCAGCCTCGCCAGCTCCAGCGCGGCGCCCGCCGCCGCCGCAGGCGCGGCGGTGGCCGCCGCGCGGATCAGGAGCGGCTCGGCGTCCTCCAGCTGGTCCTGTTCCGCCAGGATCCGTCCGGCCATCAGCAGCAGTTCCGCGCCGCCCGCATCCGGAGGTAGCACCGCCGCCACGCGTGCCAGCTGTCGTCCCGCCACGACGCTGTCGCGGAGTTCGAGCTGGTAGAGCGCCGCGCCGAGCCCCGGCACGCTGTCCCGGGCAATCACCTGGAGCAAGGCCAGGTACACCAAACGGGTGTTGGCCTCCTGGCGCGTGCCGGCGAACGGGCCCGCGACGCGCAGCAGGTCGGCGGCGCCGAGGAGATCACCTTGGTACAGCCGGATCCGCCCCGCCAGGTCGAAGCCCTCGAGGGAGCTGTCGGCTTCGGCAAGGACGGCGGCGCGTTCGAGCTCGCCCGCCCGCAGCCAGCCAGTCGCGAGGCGGCGCCCGAGACGTTCCCGCTCTTCCGTGGAGAGCATTTCCCGCAGGTCGGCGAACTGCGCTTCGGCCTCCGCCAGCTTGCCTTCGTCCACCAGCACGCCCACCAGCGCCAGCGTGGCTGAACTGGCCACCTCCCGCGGCACCTCGCTGGCGGCCGTCAGGCGGCCCAGCATCCGGCGCGCGGACGGACTGTCTCCCGATTCGCTGTAGGCCTGCGCCGCCTCGAGCCAATGGCCGCCCGCCTCCTCCGGATCCACCAGGCCGGCGAGTGCCTCGTGAACGCGTGCCTCCACCAGGCGGCCGCCCGTCATCGGAAGTCCCGCCACCTCCGTCAGGAACGCCTCGAGTTCCGCCCGACGTTCCTCCCGCTCCCCAGGGAGGGCCGCCGTCAGCCTCGTCAGGCCGCCGAGTGGGTCACCCCAACGGGCGGTGAGCACTGCGGCCAGCCGCTCCGCGATCGGTGATCGCGCCTCGCCAAGCACCCGAAGCACCTCGGGCCGCCGATCAGGCGCGGCCTGGCCCAGCATCGCGACAGCACCAGCCCGATAGGTCGGCAGCCGATCGAGTGTGGTAATCCACTCCCGCACCGCCACCGGGTAGTGGCCCTCGATCGAGGCGAGCTGGGCCAGTTCCACCGAGAGTGCGCCGCCGCCGAGCCGTTCGCGACCGAGCCCAAACGCCCGGCGCCCGGTCTCGAAGTCCTGCCGCGCCACGGCGGCCATTCCCCACTCCTGCCAGGGCGCTTCACTCCCCGGCACTGAGGCGGCCCAACGCTCAACGAGGGCGGCCGTGCGGTCGCGGTCGCCCGTGGCCACCAGCACGCGGACGGCGATTCCATAGACCACGCCCGGCACCGAGTCTTGCGCCAGCACGGGAGCGAGATCGGTCATCATCTCCGGCAATCGGGACAGCGCCGTCAGCGAGCGCTCCAACCCAAGCAGCGCGCCGGCCTGACCCGGCGCTTCCGCCAGCATGGCCCGGTACGCATTCAGGGCACCAGCGTAGTTGCCCGATCGTTCGAGGTCCAGCGCACGCGCGGCCAGCTGGGCCTGCCCTGCCGTCTGGGCATTGGCAGTCCCGATCGCGCCAAGGAACAGCGCGGCGACGAGTACCACCCGACGCCAGTTCACCTCCCACCCCCACCGAGCCGCCGGAAGTAATCCGCCACCAGCCGCCGCTCTTCCGGCGAAAACCGCTGCAGTTCCTCCCAGCTCGGCAGCCGGAGGCGGCCATCGGCTGCCCGCAACCGGTCGCGCAGCGCCGCCGGCAGCAGCGGATCGATCCCCTCGGCGGTCGTGCCCTGACGCTCCTTCTGCTCATCCTGCTCCTCACCCTGGAGCATCCGCCCGGCATCCAGCATCCGGCGGAAGAGACGTTCCTGGCGCGCCACGGTTTCCGGATCGAGCCGGCCGGCCTCCAACTGGCGAGCCAGCTCCCGCGCTTCCTCGGCGAACTGCTCCGCCCCACCGGCATCGGTTTCCGCACGCAATCGGTCGAGCGCGCGGGCCATCTGGCGCTGCCGGGAGGCCAGCTCCACCAGCTGCTGATCAAAGGCCGGCGCATTCATCATGGACAGCAGCCCCGAGGCATCCTGGCCAATCCCGCCCTGCTGCTGCGCCATCTGCGCCATCCGTTCCATGGCCTCGGCCATCCCCGACCCCGAGGACGAACCCGAGACATCGGCCCGGGCGCGCAGCAGCATGAACGCCGCCACGTGGAGCGCGTCCACCGCTTCCCCGGCACGCTCGCTGCCCTCCCGCAGGTTCAGGGTGGCGGAGCTGATCGCCTCACGAGCCCGGGCCATCTCCAGCCGGGCCGCGGCGAGCGCGCCCGCAATCCGCGGCGGCACCAGCGCGTTCTGGCCTCCGGCGGTCATCACCTGTTCCAGCAGCTGGCGCACGCCCTCCTCCACCACCGCCTGGTCGGCGCGGAGCGCGGCGGCCAGCATCCGGCGCGC
>JBHEPH010000069.1:12702-13071 GCA_046260395.1 Gemmatimonadales bacterium | reverse complement strand
AGCATGCCCTGTCGCCCTCGGACCGGAGCCTCGAAAAGGCGCTCCGGAGGCCCGGGACGGGATTCATCCTGGAATGCAAGCGCGCCTCGCCCTCGCAGGGAGCCATCCGGGGCAACCTGGACCTGGACACCGTGGCCGCGGCGTACAGTCCCCACGCCGACGCGATTTCGGTCCTGACCGATGAGGGGTTCTTCGGAGGGTCGTTCGAAGATCTGCGCGGCCTGCGCCAGCGCGTGCACCAGCCGGTCCTCTGCAAGGACTTCATCCTGGGTCCCTACCAGGTGTATGAGGCGCGCCGGCACGGCGCCGATGCGGTGCTCCTGATGCTGTCGGTTCTGTCCGACTTTGAATACCAGGAGTGCCGGCGCG
>JBHEPH010000069.1:0-12692 GCA_046260395.1 Gemmatimonadales bacterium | reverse complement strand
CCGCCAGCGTCTTCAGGTCGCGGTTGTTGATCCCGATGATCCGCGCTTCCAGCGCCTGGGCGCGGGCCAACTCCTGTTCGTCGTGCACTTCGGTGACCGAGCGGTTGGCGCCGCGCGTCAAGGGCGCCGAGGTGGTCATTGCCGAGTCCGGCATCGGCAGCCATCGGGATGTGCAGCGCCTGCGGCCCCTGGTGGACGGTTTCCTGGTCGGCACCTCGCTGATGCGCCAACCCGACCTCGGCCATGCCACTCGGGGCCTGATCTTCGGCGCCACCAAGGTCTGCGGGCTCACACTGCCCGAGGATGCCGTCAGCGCGCACGCCCTGGGTGCCACCCACGGCGGGATGATCTTCGCCGGGGAGTCACCCCGGTGCATTGCCCCACGCGCTGCCGCTCGCCTCCGGCAGGCGGCACCGCTTCAGTGGGTCGGTGTCTTCGTGAATTCTGGCGTCGAGGAGGTGGCGGCGGTGGCCGAATCGCTGGACCTCGCCGCCGTACAGCTGCATGGCGAGGAATCGGTAGATATGGTGCGCTTGCTCCGCGAACGGTTTGCGGGCCGTCGTGAAGTCTGGAAGGCGATCCGTGTCAGGGACGCCGTCCCCCGTGTCGCCGAGACCGGAGCCGACCGCCTGGTGCTCGATGCCCACAGCTCTGGCGCCCGCGGCGGCACCGGGCGACGCTTCAACTGGGCGCTGCTGAAGGAGCATCCCGACCTCCACCTGATCCTGCTCGGCGGTGGCCTGACGCCAGAGTCCGTGCCGGCGGCGGAGGCAGTGGGCGCCTGGGGCCTCGACGTGAACAGCGGCGTGGAGCGGAGTCCGGGGGTCAAGGACCCCGCACGGCTCGCGGCGCTCTTCGAGGCCCGCCGTGGCCACGGCCGTGACCGCCGGAGTGCCCGATGAAACTTGACGGGAGGTTCGGGGAATTCGGCGGCACCTACGTGCCCGAAATCCTCATGCCGGCGCTCGAACAACTTGAGTCGGGGTTCCTGGCATCCCAGGAAGACCCGGAGTTCGAGGCGGAACTCGCGACGTTGCTTCGCGACTACGCCGGTCGGCCCACCCCGCTCTATCGCTGCCGCAACCTGGCAGCCGACACCGGCAGCGAGATCTGGCTCAAGCGCGAGGACCTGCTGCACGGCGGCGCCCACAAGACCAACCAGGCGCTCGGCCAGGGGCTGCTGGCCAAACGGCTCGCCAAGACCCGGCTGATCGCGGAGACCGGCGCCGGCCAGCATGGTGTGGCCACGGCGCTCACGGGAGCGGTGCTCGGCCTGCCGGTGCGGGTCTACATGGGCGCGGTGGACATGGAACGCCAGCGACCGAATGTCTTCCGGATGCGACTGATGGGCGCCGAGGTCGTGGCGGTGGAGAGCGGCGGCCGAACATTGAAGGACGCCATCAACGAGGCGATGCGGGACTGGACCGCCTCGTATGACACTACGCACTACCTGCTCGGCACCGTGGCGGGGCCGCATCCGTTTCCGCTGATGGTGCGCGAGTTCCAGCGAGTCATCGGGCGGGAGGCGCGGGCGCAGTTCGCGGAGGCGGCCGGTGGCCTGCCAGATGTACTGGTGGCGTCGGTGGGAGGCGGATCGAACGCGATGGGGCTTTTTGCCGATTTCCTGGACGACGCGGTGGCGATGATCGGCGTGGAGCCCGCCGGTCACGGCCTGGACAGCGGCCAGCACGGTGCCACGATCCTCAAGGGGCGTGCGGGTATCCTGCACGGCGCGCGCACGCTCCTGCTGCAGACCGACGAGGGCCAGGTGGTGGAGACCCACTCGATCTCGGCGGGGCTGGATTACCCCGCGGTCGGGCCCGAGCATGCCCACCTGGCCAGCACCGGCCGGGTGAAGTACGTCGGTTGCACCGACGCGGACGCGTTGGCTGCGTTTCAGGAGCTGGCCAGGCAGGAAGGGATCCTGCCGGCGCTGGAGTCGGCGCACGCACTGGCCGAGGCGTTGCGGCTGGCGCGGAGCAGCGAGAAGCCGTTGAAGATCCTGGTCAATCTCTCCGGGCGGGGTGACAAGGATCTCGAGACGGTCATGAAGGCCCTCGCATGAGCCGATACGACGCGATGTTTGCGCGGCTCGCCGACCGACACGAGGGTGCCTTCATTCCGTTCGTGATGCTGGGAGACCCGTCTCCCGCAGCCTGCGCCACCGTGCTCAAGGCACTGGTGGCCGGTGGCGCGGATGCCCTTGAGCTGGGGATCCCCTTCTCCGACCCGGTGGCGGACGGGCCGGTGATCCAGGCGGCGGCGGTGCGGGCGCTCGCAGCCGGCACCCGGCTGGCGGACTGTTGGGCGTTGATCCGCCAAGTACGTGATGCGAACCCCGACTTGCCGATTGGGCTCCTGGTGTATGCCAATCTCGTGGCGCACCGGGATCTCGACGCATTCTATGGAGAGGCCGCCGCGGCTGGTGTGGACAGCGTGCTGGTGGCCGACCTGCCGGTGGAGGCCGCCACGGAGTTCATCGCCGTGGCCAAGGCGCATGGGATTGCCCCGGTGTTCATTGCGCCACCCAATGCGGATGACGCGCGGCTGGCCAGGATCGCGGCGGCCTCGAAGGGCTATACCTACGTCGTGACCCGGGAGGGTGTGACCGGTGCCGACGACACCCTGCGCCGCGACAGCTCGGCGCTGCTGGCGCGCCTCAAGGCGCTCGGCGCGCCGCCCCCGGTGCTGGGCTTCGGCATCTCGACGCCGGAGCATGTGCGGCAGGGGCTGGCGATGGGGGCGGCGGGGGTGATTTCGGGATCGGCGGTGGTTCGACTCGTTGCCGAGCACCGTGACGACCATGCTGCCTCGGCAGCTGCACTGACGAGTTTCGTCTCGACGATGAAATCTGCCACAAAGAAGGAGTCATGATGTTCCGAAAGCCGATGCTACTTCTCGCCGTGATGGTTCTCGCCGCCGCGCCCCTCACGGCACAGACACCCACGGCACCGCTCCAGCACCCCGCCATCGCCCGCGCCATGGAGCTGATGCGCGCCGACAACGCCTGGACCGTGGACCAGCAGAGCTCGCTCTGCGAGATTCCCGCGCCGCCGTTCAAGGAAGCGGTGCGCGCCGAGGAGTATCGGCGGCGGCTGGCCGCGTTCGGCCTCCAGAATGTCCGCATTGACACCGAGGGGAATGTCATTGCCGACCGGCCCGGCACCGGCGGTGGGCCCCGCGTGCTCATCTCGGCGCACCTCGACACCGTCTTCCCCGAAGAAACGGACGTCACCGTGACCCGCACCGGCACGCGGCTCGACGGCCCCGGCATCAGCGACGACTGCCGCGGCCTGACCGTGCTGCTGCAGCTGGCCAAGGCGATGCACGCAGCCGGGGTGCAGACCACCGGTGACATCATCTTCGTCGGTACCGTAGGCGAGGAGGGCCCCGGCAACCTCCGTGGCGTGCGGCATCTCTTTGACGCGCAGAGCGCGGGGCGGATCGACTACTTCATCTCGGTGGACGGCTCCGGCTTCGGCGTCACCAGTGGCGCAGTGGGAAGCCACCGCTATACCGTTACCTACGAAGGCCCCGGCGGCCACAGCTACGGCGCCTTCGGGATGCCCAACCCCATCCATGCCCTGGGACGCGCCATGGCCAAGTTCGCCGACTTCCAGGTGCCCGCCACGCCGCGCACCACATTCAATGTCGGCGTCATCAGTGGCGGCACCTCCGTGAACTCGATTGCGTTCAGCGCCTCGATGGACGTGGACATGCGCTCGGAGTCACAGGAGGAGCTGGACCGGCTGGACGCGCAGCTGCGCAGCGCGTTGGAAGAGGCCCGGCAGGAGGAGATTGCGCGCTGGCCCAACAGCCAGCGGCCGCTGGAGCTGAAGATCGAGGAGATCGGCAAGCGGCCGGCCGGCCAGCAACCGGACACCGCGCACATCGTGCGCACGGCGCTGGCCGCCGCCGCGGCCCTTGGCCAGTCGCCGCGGCCCGGCGCCTCGAGCACCGACTCGAATATCCCGATCAGCCTGGGGGTGCCGGCGGTGACGATCCGCGGCGGCGGCCGCGCGGGTGACGCGCACAGCCTGAACGAATGGTACGATGACGGCCCGGACGGCTGGCTGGGCCCCCAGAACGCGCTGCTGCTGGTGGTGATGCTGGCGGGTCTAGCCCCGCAGCCGTAGGGGCGAGGCCCACGCCACAAGCAGGGCGGGCGCGATGGGCCCTGGCAGGGCGGGCCCGATGGGCTACCGCAGGGCGGGCCAGATGGGCCCGCCCCTACAGTGACGCCGGGCCCGCGAATGTGATGGTGAAGGTGGTGCCGCGGCCTTCCTCGCTCTCGGCGGTGACGCGGCCGCCCCACCCCTCCACCAGCCGCCGCACGATACCGAGGCCGAGCCCGGAGCCGCTCGTCGTGGTGGAGAAACGCGGCTCGAAGATCCGGTCCAACGTCTCCGGCGGCATGCCGTCGCCGTCATCCTGCACGGTGAGCACCCGGCCGACCACGCGCAACACCACCCGCCTGGCCCCGGCAGCACGTGCATTCTCCAGCAAATTGAGGAGCACTTCCTTGACCTCGTCGCGGCGCGCCATGACCGGCAAGTCGGCCGCGGTGACAATCTCGACCTCCATGGCGCCCCCCCCCACACCATAGAGTGGCACCACCTCGGCGAGTTCGCGTGCCAGGTCCACCGGCTCGAGCGCCGGCGCCAATTCACCCGGTGCGCCGTAGCGACTGAACGACCGGGCGATCCGATCGAGGCGATCAATCTCCGAGAGCACCCGCGGCGCCGTTTCGTCCAGCACTTCGCCCATCGTGTCCCGTCGGTCACGCCAGACGCGCTGCAGGTGTTGGATGCCCAGCCGCATCGGGGTCAGCGGATTCTTGATCTCGTGCGCCACCTGGCTGGCCATCTCACCCCACGCGAGCACCCGGGCCGCTCGCTCCTGCGTCTCCTGGTTGCGGCGAATGTCGTCGGCCATCTTCTGGAAGGCCGCGAAGACCGGTTGGAACTCGACCGGCGGCTCGGCCTCGGAGGCGGTCATCTCCTGGCCCGACCCGAACGCGAGGGCGGCGTGACGGAGATCCGCGACCGGGCGGGAGAGGCGGCGGGCCGCCGCCTGCGCCGCCAGGAGCGCCGCCACCACGCCGACCAGCGAGGCCAGCAGCAACGCGAGGACGAGTTCCAGCTGCCGGGCGGCCAGCGCGGGGTCATGCGCCGCCTGCGGAGCCGCCAGCACCGCGGACTCACCATCGCCCGCCACCCGGAATGACCGGTACCCGACCAGGCCGGCGGCGCTGGCATCCGCGCCCTCGCCGACCGCGTCCCGCTCGCCGCCGATGGCCAGGTCGTGGTACGCCGCCGGGTCCATCAACGGCGGCAGCAGCCCGAACGGTTCCAGGATCGGGGAGGTCGTGGCCACCAGCCGGCCCCCGCGGTAGACGCCCAGCTCGACATCCGACCGCGCGCCAACCGCCACCAGCCGCTCCAGAAGAGTCGGCCCATCCGCGGCGAGTTCGGCATCGCTGGCCAGGACATCACGGAGTGCCTGGGTCACCACCTGCTCCCGGTCGCGACGCGCCTCATCGTTCAGTCGCAGGAGACTCCAGAGGGCAAACCCCGCAAGCGGCAGGATGAAGAACAGCGCCAGTGTCGCGAACACCTGGGCCCGGAACGAGCGCAGCAATTGTCGCAGTTCCGGCGCCCTCAGCCGGACACCGGCCACCAGCTCGGCCAGTCGCCACAGCAGACTCAACAGGAGGACATTGACGAACAGCACCAGCGCCCCGCGCAACAAGAGGGGCCCCGGCGTCAGCATCTCCACCGCGGCGTAGGCCTGCCGGGGTCCATCGGCGAGCCACAGGGTCCGCTCGCCCCGGATGGTCCAGCCTTCGCGGCGCCAGCGGACCTGGGCGGTCTCACTCCCCTGCGGCGGTCCGGCCGGCGACAGGCTCATCCGGTACGGGGCGCGACCGGGCGGCCGCGCAAGCAGACGTCCGAGTCGCGCCGGGGGCACCAGCTGGGTGCGAGGACCAAGCACGACGGTGATCACCGTGTCCGGGGCGAGTCGCTGGACCAGGAGGTAATGCACCCCCGGCGTGCGACGGGCCGCGATGACGGTGTCGCCGACCTCGGGACCCAGTGCCTGCAACTGCCTGACGATGAGACTGTCCGGCAGGTCCACCTGATCGAGCAGCACCGTGTGGCGGACCGCACCGTCCGCCCCCCGCAGGTCCAGTCGGGCCGGATATCCCTGCTGGTCCAGCGCGGACCGGCGCCAGCTCGCCAGCAGATCGGCGGGGTCGGTCGGCGCCGCGCCCGTGCGCAATCCCGCGCCGAGCCCACGGAGCAGGGGCTCCGCCAACAGTTCCGGCTCGTCACCGAGTTGCATCAGGTCGCGACGGGCGAGCTCGACACGTCCCTCGAGCTCCGCCCCCCAGGTCATCAGGGCGGCGGCACTGCCGGCGACGACTGCCACGCCGAGGATGGTGGCCCACCGGGCAGCCGGACGGGTGACCAGGAGGAGCGCGGGAAGCCAGAGGAAGGTGTACCACTCGGGCCAGCCGCTGCGGCCCTCCCAGGCGAACACCCCGATCACTGCGGCCACAACCGCCCAGCCGGCGCCGAGCAGCGGCCAGAGTGACCGTCCATTGCCCGCGTGCTGGCGCAGCAGCCCGGCTGCCACGACGACCATGCCGGCCGTGGCAAGCAGCAAGGTGATCTCCCAGGTCAACCAGAGGGGAATCGTCACCCCGGCCACGGGGGGGGTGATCCCCTGCCCCAGCGTCCGGACCAGGTACGGGGCTGCGGCCAGCAGACTGAACCCCACGACCAGCGCCGCCGCCGGCCGCTCGCCCGGCGACAGCCAGACGCGCACGCCAAGTTGGATGAGCAGCAATCCGCACATCAGGAGCGGGCCGGCCACGGTCGTGATGCCCAGTGGCATCTCGCGGAAGAACAGCACTGGCGACACGAGGCTGCCGAGTCCGAGCACCTCGAGGGCCGGCGTGCGCATCACGATCCAGAGCAGTCCGCCAAGGAACAGGTAGCGCACCGTCGGGGTACGGGCCAACAGCATCCCCGCAGGGACGAGCAATAGGGTCAGCAGGATAGCGAGGCTCGAGCCCGACTCCACGGCGCGCTCCGTCGCTTCACCCTGGGTCGGCGGACGCGGCCGGACACTGAACAGCACCCGCGGGCCAGCGGTGGTCGGCTCCTCATAGTCGAAGATGTCCCCGTTTTCGGGGGCACCGTCGGGCGGGTAGATCGACAGCCCGACCTCGGTTCGCTGCCTGAAGCGTTCACTCAGGCTTCGGTTCGCACCCGGGATGATCGGGTCGGCATCGAGGAGGACCGAGGCGACGACGGTCCCCCCATCCGCCAGCTTCCGGCGCGTCTCAAAGACGCTCAGGTAGCGAGAAAACCGTGCCGACAGTGAGTCACCCTCGGCGACCGGCTCGAGGTGGTGCAGACCGGCCCACGCACGCGGCGTTCCATCCGGCCGCAGCACGACCACGCCCGTCTCCAGCTCCCCGCGGGGTACCAATGCCTCGAGTTGATGGAAGAGTTCATCGTCCGGCAGGGCGGCACGGTCGGCGGCCCGGCGCGCCAGGGTCACGATCCGGTCGAGCTCCTGGCGCAGGTCACCCCCCAGCCGCCGCGAAGCCGATTCGATGCGCCGCTCGCGCTCCTCTGGCCAGTGGGTGCCGAGCGCCCCGATGCGCTGTTGTGCCAGCGCGAGGGCGACACCCAGCGCCAGGAGGAGGCCGACCACGGCTCGGGGCCACCACCCCGGCCTGGCCAAGGCCACCGATCCGGCGGCGGCCAGTGCGAGGAGTGTCGAGGCAGCCGCCCAGCCCACCGCCGGCGCGCGGACCCACTCCGTCACCGTGGCGAGTGTCGCCAGCATGAGGATCGGCCAGAGGCGGGTGGGCAGGCGCAGGGGAGGCTCCCTCACGAGGAGTAGGCCCGGACCGAGACGGCACGCGGGTCAGCAGAAAGTAGTGCCGCCATCTCGCCGCAGGCAGAGGCACGGGGACCTGCCTGGGGACAACCGCCGTACGGCCCACGGCTCGTCCGCTCCTGGCCCGAACTCCATCCCCGACCAACGCCCAGGTGCCTCCGCTTGGCGTTCCAATGTAAGATGTTATATTCCAATATGTTAGATAATACCCGTCTCATCTTGAAACCTTCGTGAAACGTATCACGTATGACAGCCCAGCAACCGCCTTCATTAACGTGGCACGAAAGGATCGTGACGTGAACACACGCTGGCGCCCCTGGCTTGCCCTCTGGCTGATCTTCCCACCACTCAGTGCCGCCCAGACTCCCCCCCTGCCGATGGAGCGCCCGGCACCGCGCATTACACTCACGCTGACTGAGGCAATCGAGCAGGCCAGACGCCACAGCCCCGCCTACCGGAGCACCCTCAACGACGCCGGCGTGGCCAACTGGAGTGTCCGCAGCGCCTACGGCTCGTTCGTCCCCAATCTCTCGGTGTCCACGGGGATGGGCTACACCGGGTCGGGATCGTCGACCTTTGGCGGCGCCACCTTCAACCAGAGTTCGCCGGCCCTCAGTTCCAATTACGGTGTCAACCTGAGCTGGCAGGTGGATGGCAGCACCTTGGCGCAGACCGGCCAGGAGCGCGCCAACCGCGACGCCGTCAGCGCCGACATCCTTCGGGCCGGCATCGACCTCCAGAACGAGATCACGAGTCAGTACCTGACGGCGCTGCAGACCACGGCAGAGAGCGATGTGGCCCGGCAGCAGGTGCGGCGCAATGCCGATTTCCTGGCGCTGGCGGTGGCCCGCCAACAGGTCGGCCAGGCCACGCTCCTCGAGGTCCGCCAGGCGGAGGTCCAGAAGGGGCAGGCGGACGTCAGCCTGCTGCGGGCAGTCCAGGCCGAATACGAAGCCAAGCTGACCCTGTTCCGTCTGATGGGGGTGCGATCGACGGTACCGGTGCAGGAAGTGGCGCTGGTGGACAGCTTCCCCGTGGTCGAGCCGACCTGGACGCTGGCACCGCTGCTGGCGATGGCCGGTGAGGAGAACCCCGGCCTGAAGACCCTGCGGGCGCGCGAGATGGCGGCCGGCGCGGGCGTGCGGGCCTCGAAGTCCGGCTACTTCCCCTCGCTGAGCTTTCAGGCGGGATGGCGCGGCTTCACCCAGCAGTTCACCAATACCGATCTGCTGCTCGGCAATCGCCTCGGCGGGGCCCTCGGCAGCGCCACGACCTGCCGATTCCAGAACGACATCATCATGGGGCTGCCGGCCGGCCGGCTGCCGAACCAGCCGAATGGTGGGCTGATCGACGACTGTAACGCCTTTGCAGGCCTGGATGCGACCGGGGAATCGCTGGACCCCGCAGTGCGCCAGGCGATCCTCGACAACAACAGCGCCTTCCCGTGGAATTTCCGGAGCCAGCCATTTTCGGCCTCCTTTACCGTCTCGCTGCCGATCTTCAACGGCTTCACTCGTGAGCTCCGGGTGGCCCAGAGCCGCGCCCAGGAAGAGGACGCCCGTGAGGCGCTGCGCGGCCGGGAGCTCCTGGTCCAGACGGAAGTGGAGACGCGCTGGCTGCAGGTGCAGACGGCCTTCCGTTCCATCGAGGTGCAGGCCGCCAATCGCGAGGCGGCGCGCGAGCAGTTGACGCTGGCGCAGGACCGGTACCGGGTGGGGGTGGGCAATTCCCTGGAAGTGTCGGACGCGCAGACCGCCGTCCAGCGGGCCGAGGGCGACTACGTCACGGCCGTCTACAGTTATCACCGGGCCATCGCCGCGCTTGAAGCCGCGGTCGGCCGAACCCTGCGCTGAGCAGAGGGAGCACGCATGTCGCGACGGACCAAGCTAGGGTTGGCGGTGGCGCTGATCATCGGCGCCATCGTGGTGATCGGCAGCGCCGTGGCGGCCAGGCGCGGGCCCAAGGCGGTCGAGGCGCGCCTGGAGGAGGTGGGCACCCGGGACCTGGTGTCCATCGTGACCGCCAGCGGCAAGATCGAGGCGATGACCAAGGTGGACATCTCCGCGGACATCACCGGCCGGATCACCCGGATCGCGGTCCGTGAGGGAGACATGGTGACCCGCGGGCAGTTCCTGCTCCAGATTGACCCGGCCCAGTACCAGTCGGCGGTCTCGCGCGTGGAGGCGCTGCTCGCGTCGAGCGAGGCGTCGCTCGTGCAGGCACGTACCAACCGCGACCAGGCGCGCCGCGGGCTCGACCGGTCCATTGAACTGCGCGGGGCCGGCACGGCGCTGATCTCCGCGGAGGCGCTGGAGCAGGCCCAGCAGGCCTTTGACGTGGCCAGCGCGACCTTCCAGGCGGCGCAGGCCCAGGTGAACCAGTCGCGGGCTTCGCTCCAGGAAACGCGTGACAATCTCGCCAAGACCCGGCTGACCAGCCCGATCAACGGGCGCATCGTGCGCCTCAACGTCGAGGAGGGCGAAGTGGCGGTGCCCGGCACGTTCAGCCGGGAGACGGGCCTGCTCATGTCGGTGGCCGACCTGTCCGTGATCATGACCAAGGTGTTCGTGGATGAGACCGACGTGGTGCGCCTCGAGGGCGGCGACTCGGTCAGCGTGGAGATTGATGCCTTTCCAGACACCACGTTCAGCGGCCGGGTGACCAAGGTGAGCAACAGCGCCCGCCTCACGGCGGCCGCCGGGGGCGACCAGGCGGTGGATTTCGAGGTCGAGGTGACCCTCGACAATCCGCCGGCGGACATCCGGCCGGACCTCAGCGCCACCGCCCGCATCGTCACGGATACCCGGCGGCAGGTCCTGAGCGTCCCGATCATCGCGCTGACCGTCCGCCAGCACGCTGACGTGGCCAGCGAGTACCGGGCCGGCACCGACTCGTCGCGGGCCCGGAACGACCGCGAGGGTGTGTTCGTCATCCGGAACGGGGTGGCCACCTTCCAGCCAGTGCGGATTGGCATCGCCGGGGACGAGTACTTCGAGGTGCTTGAGGGCGTGAAGCGGGGTGATTCGATCGTCGCCGGTCCCTACCAGGTGGTGCGCGACATGAAGGACAGCGCGCGGGTCCGTCCGGCCCCCGTGATCGCCCCGGGCGCCGGAGGGACGCCGTGACCGACACCGTCATCCAGATGCGCGAGATGCGGCGCGAGTACGTGATGGGAGTCGAGCGCGTCCTGGCCCTGCGCGGGGTCTCCGTGGAGATCCGCCGCAATGAATACGTGGCGATCATGGGGCCTTCCGGGTCGGGCAAGTCCACCCTGATGAACCTGATCGGCTGCCTCGACACACCGAGCGGGGGTGAGTACTGGCTCAACGGGCAGGAAGTCTCCCGGATGAGTGACGACGCCCTGGCCCGCGTCCGCAACCGGGAGATCGGGTTCGTCTTCCAGACCTTCAACCTGCTGCCCCGCGCCACCGCGCTGCAGAACGTGGAACTGCCGCTGGTCTATGCCGGGCTCGCCAGCCGGGAGCGCCACGCCCGCGCCACGCAGGCGCTGGAACGCGTGGGGCTCGGCGACCGGATGACCCACCGGCCCAACGAGATGTCCGGCGGCCAGCGCCAGCGCGTGGCGATCGCCCGCGCCCTGGTCAACGAGCCCTCGATCCTGCTGGCCGATGAGCCGACCGGCAACCTCGACAGCGTCACCAGCGAGGAGATCATGCGGGTCTTCGGCCTGCTGCACGAGCAGGGCCAGACCGTCATCCTGGTGACCCACGAACCGGACATCGCCGCCCACGCCGACCGGGTGATCGTGCTCCGCGACGGGCTCGTCGCCAGCGACAGCCGTACCCCGCGCGACGCGGCGGCCTGAGATGCCCCTGTTCGAGGCGGTGCGGATGGCGCTCCGCACGATCTGGACGCAGAAGCTGAAGAGCTTCTTCTCCCTGATCGGCGTGCTGATCGGGGTGATGTTCCTGATCGCGGTCGTCTCGATCGTGCAGGGGATGAACGTGTACATGACCGATCAGTTTGCCAACCGGCTGGTCGGCCTGAACACCTTCCAGTTGCGCCGGTTCCCGGGCATCAACATGGGGAATGTCTCCGACGAGACCTGGCGGGAGTGGCGCCGGCGCCCGTTCATCACCCAGGCGGATGCGGCCTACATCACCACCAACCTGAGGACCCCGGTCAACACGTCGCGGCTCTGCCGCTCCCGCGCCGTGGTGCACTACGCCGGCAGGCAGGCGCCCGACATCGAGATGGTGGTGGCCGACGCGCCGATCTTCACCATCCGCAACTACGACCTGTCGGCCGGCCGGGCCTTCAGCGCGCAGGAAGTCCGGGTCGGGGCCTCCGTCACGGTCATCGGTGACCTGCTGGCCGAGCGGCTCTTTGAGGGCCAGGATCCCCTCGGGAAGACGGTGACGATCCGCGGCATCCCCTATCGGGTTGTCGGGGTGGTGGCCAAGCAGGGCACCCTCTTCGGACTGTCGCTGGACAAGTTCACAGTGGTGCCGTTTACCTCCAACGCCGAGCGCTGGTCGTGCCCCCCGGGCACCGCCATCGGCGACTTCCAGGTCCAGGCCGCCAGCATCGCCGACATGCAGGCCGCGATGGACGAGGTGGAGACGATCATGCGCAGCCGGCGGCAGTTGAAGCCGGCCCAGGAGAACAACTTCCATCTGCAGACCGCGGAGAGTGCCCTGGCGGGCTGGCGGAAGATCTCGACGATCCTCTTCGCCGCCCTGCCCGGCCTGGTGGCGATCTCGCTCGTGGTCGGCGGGATCGTGATCATGAACATCATGCTGATGGCGGTGGCC
>JBHEPH010000068.1:0-13126 GCA_046260395.1 Gemmatimonadales bacterium | reverse complement strand
CCGTGGGACGGGCCAGGGGACCTCGAGAACGCCGTCTACCAGTTCGGGCCGGGCGAGCTGTTTATCGACCGGCTGCCGAGGGAGCTGCTGGCCTCTGCCGGGGTGAGGGTCCTGACGGGCGTCACCGCCTGCCGGCTCGAGCGTCAGGGTTCGCGGGTGACGGCGGTCGAGGCAGCGCTCGACCCGGCGCATCGCCTGACGATCCGTGCGGACATGGTCATCCTCGCCACCGGGGGGGTCGAGAATGCGCGGCTGTTGCTGGCCAGCGGCATCTCCCAGGACTGGCTGGGCCGCGGGTTCATGGAGCACCCGCGCGACTACAGCCTGGTGCTGGAGCCGTCCCCATCCCGTACCTTCGGTACCGCCAGGTTCTACGACCGCCACGCGGCGACCGACGGCACGATCCTCTGTGGCCGTCTCGGCCTGAGTGCAGCGGCAAGGCGGCGGGAGGGGCTGCCCAACGCCTCGGTGACGCTGCATCTCCGGCGACGACCAGGACCGGAACCCTTTTCTCGCAGGCTGTTGCGACGACTCCGGCTCGCTGGACCGCCGTTCGGTGGCGGTTACGGATGGTCTGACCGTCCGGGGCTGGAGCGCGAATTCAATGCGTTCCGGCTGGTCGTCAACTTCGAGCAGTTTCCTCATCGTGACAACCGATTGCTGCTGGACGGGCCGCCCGATCCCTTCGGTATCCCCCGGGCAGTCCTGCACTACGCATGGCGCCCCGAGGAGCAGGCAGGTCTGGATCGGCTGCGTGGGTTGCTGGCCCGCTGGTTTCAGGACGCGGGTCATGGCGCGCTGCGTTACCGGGAGGGTATCCCGCCAGATCTCAGTGCCCACCACCATCTTGGCCTGACGCGAATGTCCCACGATCCCGCGGACGGTGTCGTCACCCCGGAATGCCGGGTGCACGGGGTGGACAACCTCCATGTGGTCGGGGCGTCGGTCTTTCCGACGGGCGGATTCGCGAACCCAACGCTTACGGCAATTGCGTTGGCGCTCCGACTCGCGGACCAGTTGCCTCACGCCTGACCCGGGGGGCCAGCCAACGGCGTGGCCAGAACAGCTTCCGGGTGAACCACAGGTGTTGATATCCACCTGGTGCCAGGAGGGAGCGAAGGTGCCACCTGATGGCAGCTACCCTCTGGCCTTCCTCGATGAGCAGGCGGTGGGCCATTTCATGATAGGCCGCCGCCATGCTGCGGCGCAGCCGCGCTTGCACATCGGGTGGGAGTGGTAGAGACAGAAACCGTCTGATGGCCGTGGGCTGGGCGGCGCAGTACGCCAGGCTCCGGTGGGCGCCGCCAGGCGTGTCTTCGTGATAGACCACCGTCGGGGCTGGCAGGAAGGCCAGCCGCGCCCGCGTGGCCAAATGCAGGCCGATCCAGGTGCACTCACGGTGGTCCGGCATGGCCTCGAAGAGCCAGGCTCCGACCCGATCGGTCCGGCCGAGCCAGGAGCCAGGCAGCAGCCAGTTGCCACGGAACATTTCATGGATGGGATCGGCGGCAACGTCGAGGAAGTTCTCACGCATCCGCCGGTCTCCCGCCGCCGACCGGATGAATCCATCGGTGACCACCGCGTCCCGGGTGTCGTCCGCGAGCAACGCTGCGATCCGTGCGGTCAGCGCCCCCGGCAGCAGGAGGTCATCGTCGTCGAGGGCCCCGAAATAGGTCGAGGTCACCGTCGGCCGGCCGGCCCGGAAGGCCGCTGGGATCCCGCGCTGGGGGATGCGGATGACCTGCACGCCGGGTTCGCCGTGCAGTTCCGCCACGAGATCGGGGTCAGCGTCCGCTCCATTGATGATGACGAGGGCGGTTGCCGCCACCCCCTCCTGCGACTGGATGCTGGCAAGCGCGCGCCGCAGGAGCCCTCGGCGCTCGCGCCGCGCGAGCGTCGGGAGCAGCACCGTGACCGTCGGGATGTCCCGACGAGTCACGCGCAATCGGCGGGCCGGGGGACGCCGGTGAGCCGCTGCGCGTGGCGGGTCTTTCTCACGGAAAAATCCCCCGGTCCTGGTACGCCACCACGATCTTGTCGATCGCCGAGATGAACGCCGCGGTGCGCGGGTCGGCGCCCGCGTGTGAGCGCTGGGTGGCCCGGATGGTGTGCCATGCCGTCACCATCGTCTCCTCCAGGCCGCTGTTGACCAGGTCCTCCTCATCCGCGCCGTGGGTCAGCCGCCGCCGGTCCTCCGCCGTGAACGCGGCGCCGTTGTGTTTCTCCATGACGTCCACCAGCCGAGTGAACGCCGACTCCTCGTACCGCCGCTCGATGCGCCCGAACCGCACGTGCGAGAGGTTCTTGAGCCACTCGAAGTAGGAGACGGTCACCCCGCCGGCGTTGAGGTACACGTCGGGCACCACCAGGACCCCGCGCTCGTTCAGGATGGCGTCCGCGCCTGGCGTCGTCGGTCCGTTGGCACCCTCGGCGATGATCCGGGCCTGGATCCGCCCGGCGTTCTCCGAGGTGATCTGGCCCTCCAGGGCCGCCGGCACCAGGATGTCACAGTCCACCTCCAGTGCCGCGCTGTTGCTGGGGAGGGCGGTGGCACCTGGGAACCCGAGGATGCCCCCGCGCTCCCGGCGGTGGGCCATCAACGCCTCGAGGTCCATACCGTCGGCCGCCTGGAGGCCCCCGTCGTGCTCCGCCACCCCGACGAGCACGGCGCCGCCCTCGATCAGGAACTTCGCGGCATGGTAGCCCACATTGCCAAGCCCCTGGACCACGATCCGCTTGCCGGCGAGGCCGCGGTTGAGTTTCAGGCTGCCCATGAGCGCCGCATCATCGCAGATCTCGCGAATGCCGAAGAAGAGGCCGCGGCCGGTCGCCTCAGTGCGGCCACGGATCCCGCCCTGGGCGAGCGGTTTTCCGGTGACGCAGGCAATGGCGTCGAGCTCGCCGGTGTTGAGTTGGAGGTAGGTGTCCACGATCCAGGCCATTTCCCGCGCGCCGGTGCCGTAATCGGGGGCCGGCACGTCAATGCCCGGGCCGATGAATCGCTTCCGTGCCAGCTCGAAGGTGTAGCGCCGGGTGATCCGTTCGAGTTCCCGCTCGGAGTATCTGGACGGGTCGATGCAGATGCCGCCCTTGGCTCCGCCGAAGGGGACCTCCACCACGGCGCATTTGTAGGACATCAGGGCCGCCAACGCCATCACCTCGTCCTCGTTCACCGCCAGGGCGTAGCGGATGCCGCCCTTGACCGGCAACCGGTGGTGGCTGTGCTGCGCCCGCCAGCCCGCGATGATTTCGATGGTACCGTCGTCGCGCTCCAGCGGAAAGTGCACCTGGAGGATCGAGTTGCAGGCCTTGATCTGCTCGATGAGGGTGGAATCATGGTCGGTAAACCGTGCCGCCTGGTCCACCACCGCGTTGACCGAGGTAAAGAAGCTGCGGCGTGCCATGGGAGCGGGCTCCGGCGTGGGGGCGGGGAAGTGGCGTGGGGCGCCCTGCAACAAAAGCCCCGACGCCCCCCACGCGTCAACGGCCACCCCCTGGGGGGGTGGCCGTTGCGTCCAGGAATGCGGAGCTGCGCCGCGGGGCTACGGACGCAGGTCGGCGGGCCGTACCTGGGCAAACCCGATGGTATTGCGGTCGGTCCCGAACCAGATCCGTCCGGTCCGCGGGTCGAACTCCATGTGCCGGATCGTGCCCCCGCCGCTGGGGACCTCGGTGATGCTCACGATGCGCTGCGTCTTGGCATCGAAACCGACGAACCGGTTGGGCTGGACGCCGGTCTCCACCGCCCACACCACGTCACGGTCATCGGACATCACCGCATATGGGAGGCTGGTCCGGCCCGAGGGCAGCGGAAACTCCACCGTCTGGCCCGTGCCCGGCGAGTACCGGCCCACGGTGCCGCGCTGGTAATCGCCGTACCAGACATTGCCGTCGGAGGTCAGGGCGATCCGGCGGGGCAGGGCGTTGTCCCAGGGCAGGGTGATCTCCTTGAGCTGCATCGTGGCGGGATCCACCGTCCCGAGCTTGTTGGTGCCGAACAGATCGAACCAGGGCACGTCGTTCTTGTCCACCACGATGCCATAGGGCCGGGAGCGCTCGGTCTCCATCCGCACCAGCCGAATCTGCCCATTGGCCGGGTTCAGGTGGCCCACCATGTTGCTCTGCTGCAGGGTGAACCAGAGCTCGCCCTTGCTGTTGAAGGCGATGGTATGCGGATCACGGGCGGCCGGTTCCGGCATCCTGTAGGTCGTGATCTCTTCGGTGCGGGCGTCAATGCGCCCGATCGTGCCGTTGCCGTTCCCGGCATACCACGCATTTCCTGCCCGATCCACCACCACCGTGTGCGGGCGGGTGCCGTCGGGGATCTCGAACCGGGCAAACCGCTCCGTGGCCGGGTCGAAACGGGCCACGTAGTTGGCCTGCTGTCCCACGAACCAGACGCGGCCCTGCGGGTCCACCGAGGGGTCGCGGGTGCGGCCGCCCCACTCCACGGGCCATTCCTTGATGGTGATCGGGTTGGTCGGCCCCTGTTGAGCGGCCACAGGCCAGGCCGCCAGTACGGTGGTGAGCAAGCCAACCGCCAGGCGTTGGTGCATCGAAAGCCTCCTTGTGTCACAGGTCAGGTGGGGAGGATCCGGCGCCTCCCCATCAGAAATCATACGCGCAGGGGCTACGGAGTGTTGTTCAGCCCCATCAGGAGATCGTATGCGAATATTCCCCCGCCCACGGAGAGCACCATCAGTACGGTGCGTCCCAGGTGGAAGCGGCGGAACGAAGCCGACCGGACCGACAGCAGGGGGTAGGAGAGCCGTCGCACCGCCGTCGATGTCAGGTGGCCGCGGAGCGAATCCGCCAGGATCGTGGGCTGATAGAGCTCCACGATGCGGTCATCGCCCAGGGTCACCCGGACCACCCGGGGTTGCTCAGTCTCGAGCACCTGGGGCAGGGGCCGGGTCTCGACCCGGTAGGTCGTGCAGCCGGTGGTGGCCAGCATCACCAGCCACGGCAGGACGAAACGCCTTCTGGTCACCACGCCTCCTCGTGCGGAATCCATGAAACGGGAACGCAGGCCCTCACGGCAGGTGCGCCAGGCCAGGCGGGAGCGCATGGCGCTCGGGAAGCAGTACCTCGGGTCGGTTCGTCAGGATCCCTCGCACCCCGCGGCCCCACAGCATGCGGGCCACGCCGGGGTCGTCCACCGTCCAGACGTGCACCAGGCGCTGCTGCCGCCTGGCCCGGGCAATGAATCGGCTGGTGGGGACCGTCAGGAAGTCCTTCCACCGATAGGGGACGGCAAAGAAGTCGAACCCTGCACGCCCCGGGGGCCAGCCGATCGCCGCGCCCAGCGCCGCGCCCGCAATCTCGGGCCGGGTGGCCCCAAGGGGAATCCCCTCTCCGGGGAGCGGGGCCAGCGCCTCCGGCATGAACGAGGCGAAGGCCACCTGGCGCTCGGCCCCCAGCTGCCGGACCACCTCCAGCGCCGGCACGGCGGCCCGGGCCTCCTTGAGCTCAATCAGAACGGGCAGTCCACCCGCCGCGTCCAGCGCAGCCGCCAGGGTCGGGATCCCCTCACCTTGACCGGCGTCCACGCCACCCAGTTCGGCCGCCGTCAACCTGTCCAGGCGCCCGGTGCGATCGGTGGTGCGGTCCAGCGTTGGATCATGGTGAACCATCACCACGCCGTCGGCGCTGAGGCGGACATCCAGCTCGATCCCGTCGGCGCCGAGCTCCCGGGCCAGGAGGAATGCCGCGATCGTGTTTTCCGGGCGGAGCCCCGACGCCCCGCGATGGGCAATCACCGGCCGGGCACCCGGATCGAGGAGGAGGTCGGCGGCGGTCATGACTGGCGGGAAAATGCCCCTGCGGGCGGGCGGGCGCCAGAGGGCGGCCCCGTCTATATTACCGGCCACGTTGCCGGTACCTCGGGGCCGCCCCTGCCGGGCGGCCCTTCTCGTGCCGGCCTGCCGCATCCTGGAATGGAGTCGAAGTGAGTGTTGCTGCCACTGCCGCGGACATCGCGAGCCGCCGAACCTTTGCCATCATCAGCCACCCTGACGCGGGCAAGACCACGCTGACGGAAAAGCTCCTCCTCTATGGCGGAGCCATTCACCTGGCCGGCTCGGTCAAGGCGCGACGCGCCGAGCGGCACGCCACCTCGGACTGGATGGAGCTGGAGAAGCAGCGGGGCATTTCCGTCACCTCCAGCGTGCTGCAGTTCGAGTGGGCGGGCCGGCACATCAACCTGCTGGACACGCCGGGCCACCAGGACTTCGGCGAGGACACCTACCGGACCCTGATCGCGGCCGACAGCGCCATCATGCTGCTCGACAACCGGAAGGGGGTCGAGGAACGCACCCGGCAGTTGTTCGACGTCTGCCGCCGCCGCCGGATCCCGATCGTCACCCTCGTCAACAAGTGCGATCGCGCCGGCGCGGACCCGCTGGAGCTCCTCGGCGACGTGGAGCGTGACCTGGGGCTGACCTGCTGCCCGATGACCTGGCCGGTCCACCGCCAGTCGCAGTTCGTGGGGGTATACGACCTGGTGGCCGGGGTCGTCGAGCTGTTCGACCGGGATACCGGACACGGGGCGCGCCGCGCCGGGGTCGAGCGGCTGACCCTCGATGCCCCGGCCACCACCGAGTTCCTCGGCGCCGAGACGGTGGAGCGCCTGCGCCAGGAGATTGATCTGCTCAGCACCGCCGGGGTGCCGTTCGATCGTGAGGCGTTCCTGGCCGGCGACCAGTCGCCGGTGTTCTTCGGCAGCGCGCTGACCAATTTCGGGATCGAGCCGTTCTTCAGGAGCTTCCTGGAGATGGCCCCCCCGCCGGGGCCGCGTGACTCGACGGCCGGGCCAGTGGATCCCCTGGATCCGGGGTTCTCCGGATTCGTCTTCAAGATCCAGGCGAACATGGACCCGAAGCACCGGGACCGGCTGGCGTTCGTCCGGATCGTCTCGGGCCACTTCGAGGCGGGGATGAGCGTGACCCATGTCCGCAGCGGCAAGACGCTGCGGCTCTCCGCCCCGCAACAGATGATGGCCCGGGAGCGGCAGGCGGTGGAGGAGGCGTCCCCGGGTGACGTCATCGGCGTGCACGACCGGGGCACCCTGCGGATCGGGGACACCCTCACCGACGGGCGGACGCTGGAGTTCAGCGGGATCCCCCGGTTTGCCCCCGAACATTTTGCGCGGATCCACGTGCGCGACCCGCTGCGCCGCAAGCACCTGGACACCGGCCTCCGGCAGCTGTCCGACGAGGGCGCCGCGCAGGTCTTCTACACGGAGACGGTGGCGGGACCGACGCCGATCGTCGGCGCCGTCGGGCTGCTGCAGTTCGACGTCATGGTCTTCCGCCTGGAGCACGAATACGGCGTGCCGTGCAAGCTGGACCGGATGAGCTTCCAGCATGCCCGGTGGGTGCTGGGCCCCGAGGACGAGATCGAGCGGGTAGGGCGGGCCCATGGGCGCCTGCTGGTGTACGATGCCCGGAACAACCCGTTGATCCTCTTCGAGGACGCCTGGAGCATGCGGGCCGCCCTCACCCACGAGGGCATGCTGACCTACCTCGAGAGCGCCCCGTGAGCGAGGCGCCGGTCGTCGTCATCGGGGCTGGCGCGGCCGGCCTGATGGCGGCGATCCACGCGGCGGGCGGTGGGCGTCGCGTCCTGCTCCTCGAGCGGACCCGGGACGGTGGCCGGAAGATCCTGATCTCGGGGGGTGGGCGGTGCAACATCCTGCCCTCGGTGGCGCAGCCGGAGCGCTTCGTCACCGATTCCCCGCGGCCGCTGCTGCGCCACATCCTTCGCGGCTGGCCCCTGGAGCAGCAACGGCACTTCTTCGAGCAGGAACTGGGGCTGCCGCTGGTGCTGGAGCCCGAGACGGGGAAGCTCTTTCCCGCAGCCAACCGCGCGCGCGTGGTCCGGGACCGCCTGCTCGGCGAAGCGCGCGTGCGTGGCGCGGAGGTCCGCTTCGACACCCTGGTGACCGGGCTGGCTCCCGCCACGGGGAGCGCCGGATGGCAGGTCACCACGGCTGGTGCACCGCCGATCAACGCGGCCCGGGTGATCGTCGCCACCGGGGGCCTGTCGGTGCCCTCGACCGGGAGCGACGGGCGGGGACTGGGTTGGCTGGAGGCGCTGGGCCATCAGGTCCACCCGACCTATCCGGCGTTGACTCCGCTCATCGGTGTCGCGCCGGCGCATCACAATCTGTCCGGGATATCTCTCCCGGTTCGGATCACGGTGCCGGGCACGCGGCCCCCTGTCGAGTCCGCCGGTGGGTTCCTGTTTACCCATCGTGGTTGGAGCGGGCCGGCCGTGCTCGATGTCTCGCATTGTGCCGTTCGGGCGCGGATGGAGGGCCGGCCGGCGCAGCTGCTGGTGAGCTGGGACGACCGTGAAGCCGCGGTGTGGGAGGAGACGCTGCTCTCCGCTCCGGGCTCGGTGGGCGGGGCACTCCGCGGCGCCCTGCCGGACCGGCTTGCCAGCCTGATCCTCGAGGAAGCCGGCGTTGACCCCAGGACCGGAACGGCCCAGTTGCGCCGGGAAAGCCGGCGCCGGCTGGTGGAGTTGCTGACGCGCTATCCGCTCCCCTGGCAGGGAGATGAGGGTTACCGAAAGGCGGAGGTGACCGGGGGTGGCGTCGCCCTGGATGACGTGGTCACCCACACCCTGGAGAGCCGCCGCCATCCGGGACTCCACATCTGTGGCGAGGCGCTGGACGCCTTCGGGCCGATTGGCGGGCACAATTTCCAGTGGGCGTGGGCGACCGGGCAGCAGGCCGGTATGGCCTGCCGCTGACCCCAACGGGGGACAGCGGGCCCCGGCCGGTGGGCGGAACGTAGTGTCCTGTATCACACTTACGAAGTGGAACGGATCCTGCAGAATGGTGTACCAGTGGGAGCCGCACGCTGTGGCGACCATACCCGTATCGGCCCCGCTGAGGGGTGATCGAGGGCACCATGCTGGATCCTGTCATCCACCACCTGCATCACGCGCCCCAGGCGGCGCGCTGGATCGCGCAGCTCGTGCAGCTCGATCCGGAATTGGCGGCAGCCCTGCCGCTGCTGGCCGCCCGGCTCATGGATGCCGGTGGCGGTGAGGAGGAAGAGGCTGAACTCGAAGGGGATCACGAGCCGCTCGCCGTCTGACCGCGAGCGCAGTCCCCGGATCCAGCCTCCCGCTTCCCTCACCACCACAACAGAAACGCCGGTGTGTCACCCCTTCATGCGGGAGTGACACACCGGCGTGTCGTTTTGTCATGAGCCACTAGCGCTGCTCGGCGCCCTTCAAAATTCCGTTGAACAGGAAGCGGAAGGTGCCGTGGGGCTGTGCCCGGAAGGTGATCTCCGGTCCGAAGAGGTAGAGCGTCCCGCTGCCCACCCGCGCCTCAGCCACGGCCACCCCGCCCTCCAGGTAGGTCTGTCCCCACGCCCAGCCGCTCCGGAGCGGCGTCGCGGAATCGAACCAGGCGATCGGCCGGACCCCCGCCGCAACGGCGGACGGCGACACCGTGAAGACCGGATTGTTGTTGAAGGTCACCAGCGCCCGAGAACCGATCCCCGCCGCCACCGTGGCCGTCGAGTCGACGGCCACTTCCAGCACGGAGGTGGGCACGAAGAACTTGTCGTTGGGCAACGATGCTACCGTGCCATCAGGAGTCCGCTCCACCAGGTGATCACCGATCGGGAGGCCGAGGTGCTGGGCCAGCGCCGTGGAACTGCCGATGGTGAGCACCGTGCCGCCCTGGCGGAGGAATTCATCGAGCTTCGGGATGGTGCTGGCCACAGTCACCCGACCGAGCCAGGAGCGGAATTCCGCCGGGATCGATTCCGGGGCCGGACCGCCGCCGCCAAATCCTCCCCCGCCGTCGCCGGCCGGAATCGCCCCGCCGACGAAGACCAGGACGTCAAATTTCTGCCGGAGATTCCCGGCGTCCAACTCCTGGGCGAAAACCAGTTCGAACGGGAACTCGAACTGCTCGAAGAGCCAGCGGGTCCACCCCGAGGGCATCGACCCGCCGTAGGTATCCCAGAGGCCGATACGGACGGGGCGGAGCGCCGTGCTGCCCGCGGGGGCGCTGCCGGCGGTCTCGACCGTCAAGCCGCGCTCGGCGGCGAGCGCCTGCAGGATCTGGCGGGCGCCGCCGCCCGAGACGTGGAACCGGCCATCGCGCAGGCGGCGGACCGTCTGCCGGGCCGCGAGGAGGCGGTTCACCGCGACGAAGGCGTCGTTCTGCGCTGGGGAGATGATCCAGGCGGCGCCACCGGGGATGGTTCGGCCCGGCGCCAGCGGGGCATCCGCGAGGTCGGTGATCTTCTCGAACGGCCCGTCGAAGCCCTCGAGGATCCGGTCGAAGGCGATGCCCATCTGCAACGCGAGGGTATAGCCGGCGTTGTCGTATGGCCGTCGCGGCGGGCCGCCGGGGTAGGCGAAGTCATTCGGATAGTCCTGGGGTTCGAACATGTCGAGCACATGGGCGCGAAACGCCTGCGCGCTCTTCACCACGTAGCTGCCGGCGGGATACCGCCTGCCCGCCACGGTGAACGCGGCGGTGGCGCGGTGCACATCCACGCCGGACTTGAGCAGCGCATTGACGAACCTGGTGGCGGTCATGAAGTCGGGCTGATCGGCGGGGAGGATGTATCCGCGGGGGTCCCGGTCGGCGGGGTCCCGGAGCACCGACATCATGCTGGCTGGCACCTGCCCACCACCGCCGGGTCCGCCCTGTGCGGCACGGGCCCGCGCCGCTTCCTCGCGCAACCGTTCCACCCGCTTCGGGTAGATCGTCCAGCTGTCCTGGCTGCCCTTCCGGATGGCCTCTCGGCCCATCTGGTAGATGTTGTAGAGCCACTGTTCCCGGTACCGCGAGGCCAGGTCGAGGATGGCACGGTTGGCGGTGATCGAGTAGTCCACCGACTGGCGGAAGTGCCAGCGCTGGGGGGTGATCGGGAAGGGCAGGATCCCGGTGCTGATCTGGCGGTCGGGCAGCAGGGGGATGTCCATCGGGTTGGGATGGCCGATCGTCTCGGTCAGGATCCCGACCATGTTGTGGAAGTACGGGGTGGTGCGCAGGCCGCCGTTCCACCAGGTCTGGTAGTTCGCGCCCTCCCGCATCGTCACCCCCGGCTTGTTCTCCGCCGAAAAGCGGGTGTGCATCGCGGCCCCGACCAGGCTGAGGGAATTGATGAGCAGCGGGTCGAGGTTGTGGTTGTGGGGCTCGCGGAACGGCGGGGCGAACATGACGGTGCCGGCGGGTCCGGTCTGATGGTGGTTGTACATGATCTGGGGGTACCACTCGCGATACAGCGCCCGATTGATGTTTTCCGACTCGGGCATGGCGTTCAGGTAGAAGTCCCGGTTGTTGTCGTGCCCCACGTACTTCTGGTAGAGGCGCGGGAGGGCACCGGTGGAGCGCTCCGTCGGGACGGGGTTGCGCATGTACCAGGTGCTCATGAGTTCCATGCCGTCCGGATTGGCATGGACCAGCAGCTGGATGACGTCATCGAGGATCCGCATCGTCTCCGGATCGTCGCGACTGACCATCTGCCAGGCATGCTCGATGAGCTGGGTGGCGCCGAGCACCTCATTGGCGTGCAGTCCGCCGTCGATCCAGATGACCGCCTTCCCCTCCCGGGCCAGCGCCTGTGCCGCCTCGTCGGTCAGGCCCTCGGCCCGCGCCAGCCGGGCGGCCACGTCACGATAGTGGTCCAGGCGGGCGTGATTGGCCGGCGAGGTGACGATGGCCATCCACTGGTCGCGGCCCTCAGCCGTCTTGCCGATGCTGACAAGCTTCATCCGGTCGGACTGGGCGTCGAGGCGCTGCCAGTAGGCCTCGAACTGGGTGTAGGTGGCGAGGTGGTAATCATCACCCATGTTGAAGCCGAAGTGCTCGAGCGGTGAGGTGGGCCGCTGCTGGCCACTCGCCGCCGTGGCCATGAGCAGGAGGAATCCAGCCGCCAGGCGCCTGGTGCGTGCAACCCGCAGTGCGTGCATGATGCTGCTCCCGTGATCAGGTCAGATGTGCCCGTGGTGCCGCCGGCAGCCACTGGATGTCAGGAATCGGGGAAGGTTGTCTCAATCGTGCTGGCCGTGCCGAGGAGTTCCTTGGCCGCGCCGGCATAGGGTAGGAGTCCGGACAGGTCGCCCCGCACCAGGCGGAGCTTGCCCGTCATGACCGCCATGATCGGCTGGGACTTCCCGGCGAGGAGCTGTTGCCAGACCTCCCGGGAGCCCCGCAGGATGTAGCGGGCGGATGCGCGATCCGCCACCGTCGCCACCCGCCCCGCGCGACAGCTGCCATGCCAGAGGTCCAGAAAAATGGCGGCGTCGGGCTCGGCGGCGCCATCGGCCACCTCGAGCACCACGCCACCTTCCCACGTGGCGGCCGCCTCCCGGTACGCGGCACTGGTGTTCAGGTGATCAGCCCAGGCCGCGGCCCAGTCAGCGGTAAAGGCAATCAGCGGAGGATGGGTCATCGACGCTCATGATAATGGATCGGCGACTGGGTGCGAAAGGTGACAGACGGCCTTACTGCTCACCAGGGGCGCACAGATGTGCGCCCCTACTATCTCACCGGAATCCAATACGTCACCTTCACCGCGACGAAATTGTCGCCGGACACCTTGAAGGGGTCCGCGAACGAGCCAACGCTGGCCAGCGATCCGGGGACGCTGCCGTTGGCGCATTCGGCCACGCTGCCGGCACGGCAGAAGTCCGAGCGGTTCTGTTGCCAGACGAGGAACAGGGTGCTGCCGGGGTTCCACTCCCAGCGCAGCACGAGGTTACTGCGGAAGGAAATGCTGTTGAAGTCCGGATTGCCAAAGGTGAAGGAGCCGGGGACCTCGGTATCCTCGACGCGGTAGCGTCGGTCGTCGACGGTGATCGAGGTGCCCGGGGCCTCACCGTAGGTCCGCAGGAACCGGCTGCCGGCGCGTTCGAGTTCGCCGAAGCCAAAATATCGGCCGCCGGCCGAGAACGGTTCGGCATATCCCTCGATCGACAGGGTGGGCGAGAAGATGTAGTTGCCGCGCAGGCGCATGACCAGCTGGCTGCGTTCGATCTTGGCGAAGACGTAGCGTGATCCGAAGGTCAGGTCGCTGCCCCCACTGAAGCGCCCCACGTACTGCCTCGCGCTGACCCGGCGCTGGTAGCCCGGATCCAGCGACAG
>JBHEPH010000067.1:9651-13202 GCA_046260395.1 Gemmatimonadales bacterium | reverse complement strand
CCCTAGTTACGTTACATACTGTAACGCCGACCGCATGGTCGGTCGGTCCGTTTCGGGAGGGTATTGTCCATGCGTGGCTACTGGCTCCGGATCATTGCCGGTGCACTCGCCATTTTCCTGGTGGGCTTCGTCATCATTTCGGCGGTCCGATCAGGCAAGCAGCGTGTGCGGATTGTCACCCAGTCCGCGGATCCCATTTCGATTCCGCTGGCCTTCATCCCCTTCAACCTGGACAGCAACCGGGTCGGGACGATCCGGCGGCTTACGATTCTGCGCAGCGAGCCGAAGTCCATCACGGGGTTCCGAATCCGCGTGGAGTTGTCGGACCCGGATGCGTTGAGGCTGCTGTCCACCGGGTGTGTCATGTCGGTGGACAATCCGACCCAGCTCAACAGCCGTACCAGCTTCAGCTGCCTGCCCCTCGACAGCACCATGACCGAGTTCGGCCGGGTGGAGCTGCTGGCGGAAACCGGTGGGACGCGGGTGGATTTCCCGCTCTACCTGCCGCCTGGGGTGGTGGCCGAGTTCCGGAATGCCGGGGCGGAGGCGGGCGTCAGTCCGAACCGGGAAGTCAACGCCGATAGCATCGCGCGATCGGTGCGCCAGATGGCGGATTCGATTCGGCGGGAGACCCGGGCGCTGACGGACTCGGTCCGCCGGGAGGTCACCGCAAGGCCGCCGGTCTCGACTCCCTAACCCCCTTGACGTAAAGCACTTACACCCACCCGGTTCGCCCACCTTCAGCGCGGCACGACTTTTGACAGGGTCGTGCCGCGCTGTTAGCTTATCTCATGCCCGTTCTTGGCGTCATTCCCGCGCGCCTGCACTCGACCAGACTTCCCCGAAAGCCCCTGCAGGCGTTGGCCGGCATCCCCCTCGTCGTCAGGGTGGCCCAGCGAGTTGCCGCGTTGCACCTGCTGGATGAACTGGTCATCGCGACCGATTCGGAGGAGGTCGGGGCGGTGGTGGCGGCGGCGGGGTTCCGGGTGGAACTGACCGATTCGGGCCACCAGTCTGGCACCGACCGAGTGGCCGAGGTGGCCAGGCGTGCCGAATTCCGGCGGTTCGATGTGATCGCCAACGTGCAGGGGGATGAGCCGTTCCTGCCATCGGGGGCGTTGAGCGGGGCGCTGGCCAGGGTCGCGGGGGGTGACGACATCGGGACGGCCGCCGCCCCGCTCCTGGCGGAGTACGCCGCGGACCCCGATCGGGTCAAGGTGGTCACCGATCTGCAGGGCAGGGCCCTGTACTTCTCGCGGGCGGTCATACCCCACTGCCGTGACGGCAGCGACGCCGGGCGCGGCTTGTACTGGCAGCACCTCGGCATCTATGCCTTCAGTCGGCTGGCGCTCGAACGCTGGGCCACGTTGGAGCCCACGGCACTCGAACAGGCAGAACGACTGGAACAGCTGCGAGCCCTCCAGCATGGGCTCACCATCGGCGTGGCCCGTCTCGGCGAGCCCGCACACCCCGGCGTGGACACGCCGGACGACCTGCGTCGTGCCGAGGCCCACTGGCACGCCACTCCGGAGATCCCGGCATGACGAGCCAGCACCGCACCACCAAGTTCATCTTCGTGACGGGCGGGGTGGTCTCCTCGCTTGGCAAGGGGATCGCGGCCGCCTCGCTCGGCCGCCTGTTGGTGGAGCGTGGCCTGAGTGTCACGATGCAGAAGTTCGACCCGTACATCAATGTGGATCCGGGCACGATGTCGCCGTTCCAGCACGGCGAGGTGTTCGTGACCGATGATGGCGCCGAGACCGATCTTGATCTCGGTCACTACGAGCGGTTCATCGATCGGTCCCTGTCCCAGCAGAACAACATCACCACCGGCCGCATCTACCAGACCGTCATCAACAAGGAGCGGCGCGGCGAGTATCTCGGCTCCACGGTGCAGGTCATTCCCCATATCACCGACGAGATCAAGCATTCGATCCGCCGCACCGCGCCCGGCCACGATATCGTCATCACCGAAGTCGGTGGGACCGTCGGTGACATCGAGTCGCTGCCGTTCCTCGAGGCGATGCGACAGTTCCGCCAGGAGGTCGGCAAGGAGCACACGCTCTTCATCCACCTTACCCTGGTGCCGTGGATCGCCGCCGCGGGTGAACTCAAGACCAAGCCGACCCAGCACTCTGTCCGGGAGTTGATGCAGATCGGGATCCAGCCTGACATCCTGATCTGCCGCAGCGAGCGGCCGCTGTCGGCGGACATCAAGGGCAAGATCGCGTCGTTCTGCAACGTGGATTTCGGCTGCGTCATCGAAAGCCCCGACGTGGCGTCGATCTATGAGATTCCGCTCCGCTTTCACGCCCAGGGCTTCGACCGCGAGGTCTGTCGCCGCCTGCACCTCGAGACCTCGGAGCCGGATCTCACGGAGTGGACGGCCCTGACGCGGAAGATCCTGGACCCGGCGGACCGGGTGACCATCGCGGTGGTCGGGAAGTACACCGACCTGCACGATGCCTACAAGTCCGTCCAGGAGGCGCTCCTGCATGGCGGCATTCCCAACGACGTCGGCGTGGACATCAAGTGGATGTCGAGTGGCGACTTTACCGACCAGGCCTCCGCGGCCCGTCACCTCGCCGACGTGGACGGACTCCTCGTGCCTGGCGGCTTCGGGGTACGGGGCATTGACGGGATGATCGAGGCCGTGCGATGGGCACGGGAAAACCAGCTGCCATTCTTCGGCATCTGCCTCGGGTTGCAGATGGCCGTCATTGAGTTCGCCAGGAATGTCTGCCGGATGAGTGACACCAACAGCACCGAGTTCGACCCGGACTGCGAGCGGCCGGTCATCGCCCTGATGCAATCGCAGCGCGACGTGACGGACATGGGTGGCACCATGCGACTCGGGGCCTACGCGGCGCGGCTCGCCGAGGGATCGCTCGCCGCCAGGGCGTATGGAACCAGTGAGATCAGCGAGCGGCACCGTCACCGGTGGGAGGTCAGCAACGCCTACCGGGATGTCCTGGCCGATCACGGACTCCTCCTGTCGGGACAGTCGCCCGACGGCAGTCTCGTCGAGATCGTCGAGCTGGCGGATCACCCATGGTTCCTCGGCTGCCAGTTCCATCCAGAGCTCAAGTCCCGCCCGACCCGCCCGCACCCGCTTTTCGCCGCCTTCGTCGCCGCCGCCAAGGCCCGGCGGCAGACGTTCGCCCCGGTCCAGGCACGCCGCACCGAGGCCACCCCGTGACTGGCTGGACGTTCCGGCACCCCGGCCCATTCCTGGTGGCCGGACCCTGCGTCATTGAGCCTGGCTCCGTGCTCCAGCGCACCGCGGACACCCTGGCCGAGCTGGGGCGACGACTCGACCTCCCGGTCTGCTTCAAGGCCAGTTTTGACAAGGCGAACCGCGCGGCGCTGGGCAGCGCACGCGGTCCCGGGGTCGCGGAGGGACTGCGTCAGCTCGAGGCGGTCCGTACGACGAGCGGTCTCCCGGTCTTGACGGATATCCACGAGAGCGGCCACGCCGAGGTGGTGGGTGCCGTCGTGGATGCGCTGCAGATCCCGGCCTTTCTCTGTCGTCAGACCGACCTGCTTCAGGC
>JBHEPH010000067.1:8642-9641 GCA_046260395.1 Gemmatimonadales bacterium | reverse complement strand
AAGGGCCAGTGGCTGCACGCACAGGGGATGGCGGGTGCGGCCGACAAGGTCCGGTCGGCCGGCGCCGGGGACATCGCCGTGACCGAACGCGGCAGCTTCTTCGGATATGGCGATCTGGTTGTCGACTTCCGGAACCTTTCGTGGATGGCGGCGGCCACCGGTTGCCCGGTCATCTTCGATGCCACCCACGCGGTCCAGCAGCCGGGGCAGGGGCCCGGTGGGGCGAGCGGCGGCCTGCGCGAGCAGATCCCCGCGCTGCTCCGCGCGGCGGCGGTGGCCGGTGCCGATGGCTTCTTCATCGAGACCCACCCGGCGCCAGACGAGGCGTGGAGCGACGCGGCCACCCAGTGGCCGCTGGACCGACTCGAGGAATTGCTGCGCCCGGTGCTGGACTTGTGGCACCTCTCACGGAACGTCACCCATGCTTGACCCGGCGATCGCCCGGCGGATCCGCCTGCTCGTCCTCGACGTGGACGGGGTGCTGACCGACAACGCCGTCTATCTCGGTGAGGTGGACGGCAGGCGCGTCGAGTTCAAGCGCTTTGATGTCCAGGACGGTCTCGGACTCGTTCTCCTCCGCGAGGCCGGTATCGAGGTCGCCTGGTTGAGTGCCAGGCCCTCTCCGGCCACCACCCTGCGGGCCGCGGAGCTCCGGATCGACACCTGCATCCAGGACGCCGCCGGCCGGAAGTATCCCGCCATGGAGGAGCTGCTGTCGGCTCGCGGCCTCGACTGGGCGGAGACGGCGTTCGTGGGTGATGATCTCGCCGACCTGCTGGTGATGCGCCGGGTCGGCCTCCCGATCGCGGTCCAGAATGCCGTCCCGGAGGTCAAGGCCGTGGCGGCGCAGGTCACCGCGGCACGGGGTGGCGCCGGTGCGGTGCGCGAAGTGGTCCAGCTGCTCCTCGATGCCCGTGGCGAATACGAGCTGGCGCGTGATCGGTACCTGCGGACGCAGGGAGACGCGGCATGAGTACGGTGGCCACGGTCGAGGCGGGG
>JBHEPH010000067.1:0-8632 GCA_046260395.1 Gemmatimonadales bacterium | reverse complement strand
GCCATCACCCGCGTGGCCGAGGCGTTGGATGATCGCTTCGCCGCGGCGGTCGAGCTGCTGCGCGCCTGCCGTGGGCGAGTGATCGTCTCGGGGGTCGGGAAGTCCGGGCTCATCGCGAGGAAACTGGCGGCGACGCTGACCTCCACGGGCACCCCGGCGATGTACCTCCATCCGGTGGACAGTCAGCATGGGGATCTCGGCCTCGTCGGCCCGGAGGATGTGGCCATTGTCCTGAGCAAGAGCGGCGAGACGGAGGAGCTCTTCGGGCTCGCCGCGGCGCTCCAGCGGCTGGGGGTCCCCATCGTGGCGGTGACGGGTGCTGCGACCTCGACGCTTGGCCGGCTGGCTCGGGTCACGCTCGATGCTGGCGTGGCGGAGGAGGCCTGCCCCCACAACCTGGCGCCGACCACGAGTACCACCGTGGCCCTTGCCCTGGGGGACGCACTGGCGGTGACCGTCCTGGCAGAGAAGGGCTTCAAGGCGGAAGACTTTGCCGCGTTGCACCCCGCTGGCCGACTGGGACAGCGCCTGCTGCTCCGCACCTCCGATGTCATGGTGCCGGCGCGTGGGGTCCTCGGCGATGGGGCCACCATGCGGGACGCCGTCGTCGCGCTGGCGGGTCAGCGGGGCCTGGCCATCGTCGCAGTTGGCGGACGACTCCGCGGGGTGCTGACGGCCGGCGACCTGAGTCGAATCGCGCAACGCGAGCCCCAGTTCCTGGACCTGCCGGTGGCGGGTGTGATGACCACCTCGCCCGCGGTCGCCCTCACCTCCGACCTCGCCGCGGGGGTGGTCGGTGTGATGGAGCGCCGCGGGATCATGGCGATGCCGGTCGTGGATGAGGCAGGGAGCCTGATGGGCGTCGTTCACCTCCACGACCTGCTCCGGGCGGGGGCGGCATGAACCGGCCCCTCCGTCCCGCGCTCTGGTCACTGCTGTTCGCCGTGCTGGCGACCCTGCTCGGCTGCCCGCCCTCGGGGGTGACCCCGACCGCCACCACCGCGATTCCCGACAGCGCGGACATGGTGCTGTTCGACATGGAGCGCGGGCTCTTCCAGGACGGGGTGCGGCGGGCCGTCATCCTGGCGGACACCGCCTTTGTCTACCAGAACAGCCAGGTGACCGAGCTGCGCAACCTGCGGATGACCTTCTTCGACGCCGCCGGCAACCAGACGTCGGTGCTGACCTCGCTCGAGGCCACCTATCAGATCCAGCACGAATCGCTCGACGCACGCCGGGATGTGCTGGTGGTGACCACGGAAGGCAAGCGACTGGCGACCCAGCATCTCGTCTACGACAAACCGGGGAACCTGATCCGCACCGACAGCGCGTTCACCTACGACTCGTCCACCGAACAGCTCCGGGGCAACGGCTTCCGGGCCGATCCCGAGTTCAGTTATGTCACCGTGCAGCAGCCTGCGGGCCGCCAGCGCCAGGGCGGGATCCTCCTCCCGGGGCAGGTGCCGTGATGACCGTGCGCAGCTTCGTGTTCCTGCTGGTGCTGGGCGGTCTCCCGGCGGTCCCGGCCCACGCCCAGGAGCCCTGCCTGCTCCAGGTGCTGAACGTGGATCGCCAGGGGGTGCAGACCCAGCAGGAAGGCGACTTCCGGAACTATTTCGCTGGCGGCAATGTCCGCATGCGATGTGTAGGCCAGGAGGTCCGGATGTGGAGTGACAGCCTGGCGTCCTACCAGGGTCAGGTGATCCAGTTCATCGGCAGCGTGCGCTATCGCGACTCGACGGTCGAGATGACCGCTGATTTCGGCACGTATTTCCGTGACGCGGACCGCTGGGAGGCGCGGGGCAACGTGGTGCTCACCAACCGGGGCAGCGGGGCCGTCCTGAGGGGGCCGACGCTCGACTACCTCCGCGAAGTGGTGGGCACCCGTGACGAGGCCGAGCTCTTCGCTGACCTCCGGCCCACCGTGAGCATACCCGTGTCCGACTCGCTGGGCCAGGAGGAGGCGCCCTATGTCATCGTCGCCGATCGGGTCCGGATGCGCGGGGAGGACCAGATGTTCGCCGGCGGACGCGTGACCGTGGACCGGGAAGACCTGGTGGCCCGGGCGGATTCGATGCGGCTGGACACCGGGGAGGGGAGTGATGGCACCCTGGTGGGCAACGCCTCGATCCGGCGCGTGGCGGAGGACAGCTTCAACCTGGTGGGGAGCCGGATCGACCTGGCGCTGGAGCAGCGTGAGATTCGCCGGGTCCACGCGCAGGGGGAGGCGCACCTGGTCGCCCCGGCACTCGATCTGGAGGCGGACCACGTCGGGCTGGACCTCGTGGCCCGGAAGGTGGAGTTGATCGAGGCCTGGGGCGACTCGCTGCGCCCCGCGGCGCGCTCCAGCGACGGGTATGAGATCTTCGGTGATTCGCTGGCCTTTGATACACCTGACCAGCAACTGGAAGCTGCCCGCGCCTTTGGCGATGGCTGGGTCGGGGCATTGCCGGACTCGGCCAGCGGGGAGCGCGACTGGGTCAGTGGCGACAGCGTGGAGGTCCGGTTCGTGGTCGTGCCGGACAGTGCCGGTGCCGATCGGACCACGCTGGACGGCCTGGAAGCCCGCGGCAATGCCAAGGCCTATTACCGGCTGTCGCCGGCTCCCGGGGCGGGGCCGGAGCGGCCGATCTTCTACACCCGGGCCAACTTCATCCTGATCACCATGAAGCACCTGGCGGCGGAAACCACCGTGGATGAGGTGATCTCCCGGGGCGAGGTGGACGGCCTGCACCTGCAGCCCGGCGGCCCCGTGCCGCGCCCCGTCACGCCGCCGCCCGTGCCGCCTCCCGGGAGCACGCCGCGATGAGCGAGACCAATGGGAGCCTGCTCCGTGCCGAGGGACTGGTCAAGGCCTTCCGGCGTCGCGTGGTGGTGCGCGATGTCTCCATCGAGGTCCGGCAGGGTGAGATCGTCGGCCTTCTGGGCCCGAATGGTGCCGGCAAGACCACGACGTTCTACCTGATCACGGGCCTGATCCAACCGGACGCCGGGCGCATCTACCTGGACGGCCAGGAACTGACGAACGCGCCGATGTTTCGCCGCGCGCGCGCGGGCATCGGCTACCTGGCCCAGGAACCGTCGGTCTTCCGCCGGTTGACGGTCGAGCAGAACGTGATGGCGATCCTGGAAACGCTGGACCTTCCGCGCGACGAGCGACGGCGACGGCTCGAGGTGCTGCTCGAAGAGCTCTCCATTGCCCATTTGCGCAAGAGCAAGGCATACTCCCTGAGCGGCGGGGAGCGACGCCGACTGGAGATCACCCGCGCCCTCGTCACGTCACCGAAGTTCATGCTGCTCGACGAACCCTTTGCCGGGGTGGACCCGATTGCGGTACATGACATCCAGACCATTGTCGCCGGGCTGCGCGACCGGGGGATCGGCGTGCTGATCACTGACCACAATGTGGAGCAGACCCTGGAGATCGTGGACCGGGCCTACATCATGCACGAGGGCAGCGTCCAGGCGGCTGGCGCCGTGCGCGACCTGGTGCACAATGAGCGGGTGGCCGAACTGTACCTGGGCCCCACGCTCACGGCACGCCTGCGGGCCCGGCTGGAGGGGACTCCGTGAAGACCGGGCTGAGCCAGCAGGCGGGCCTGCGCCAGGAGCTGCGGATCAATCCTCGCCTCTATCAGGCGATGGACATGCTGTACATGCCGATGATGGACCTGCAGCAGCACCTCAAGCAGGAGCTGCTCATCAACCCCTTCCTGGAGCTGGTGGAACCCGAGGACGAGGAGACCCCGACCGACGCATCGGCCGAGCAGGAGAAGGAAAAGGAGAAGGTCGAGCGCGAGGACGAGATTGACTGGGAGGAGATCCTCCTCAATGGCTTCGATGTCGGTGGCTCGCGCCAGCAGCATGAGGAACAGGAGTATCTCGAGCCGGTCTGCGTCGAGACCAAGGATCTTGGTGACCACCTGCGCGAGCAGCTCTCCTACCTGGACCTTACGCCCAGGCAGCGGCTCCTCAGCGAGGAAATGCTCGGTGCGCTCACCGAGGAGGGGATGCTCGGCGCCACGCTCGAGGAGATCCTGGAATCGGCGAACCAGTTTCTCGGCTCGCACGTCCCCGTCCCACCCGGGGAGGACGAGGACGAGGACGATGCCGCCACCGAGACCATGATCGGCACGATGGATGACCGCACGATCATGATCGGCGACGCACGCGCCACCCCCGATGCGGCTCCGCGACCGCTCCCCGCGCTGCCGGATGGCATGGCCTACTTCTCGATGGCGGAGGTTGAGGAGATGCTCCGCATCGTGCAGAAGCTCGACCCCCCGGGGGTCGGCGCTCGCGACATCCGCGAATGCCTCATGCTCCAGATGCGGGAAGCGGGGGAAGGGAGCAGCCTCGCCTTCCGGATGGTGGACGAGGCGTTCCCGGACCTGATCGCCCATCGGTGGAACGACCTGGCCCGGAAGTTCGGGGTGGAGCCGTCGGCGGCGCAGGCTGGGGCGGACACCCTCTCCCGGTACGATCCGAAGCCGGGCCTGAGTCATTCGAACCGGGGAGACGGATACGTCATCCCCGACCTGGTGGTGGAACGGGTGGATGGCATCTACCACGTCTTCCTGAATGACACGGGCGTGCCGCGCCTGCGCCTGAGCCGCTCCTACCAGGAGCTGGCCCGGGACCGGAAGCAGATGACGACCGAACACCGCGAGTTCATTGCGACCAAGATGAACAGCGCCAACTGGATGATCCAGGCCATCGAGCAGCGCCGGCAGACGATGCTCAAGGTCATGAACTTCATCGTGGATCGCCAGCGGGCCTACTTCGAGAAGGGGGTCGAGTACCTCCGGCCGCTGACGCTTCGCGAGGTCGCGGAGGTCATCGGCATGCACGAGTCCACCGTCAGCCGGGTCACGAACGAGAAGTTCGTCCAGACCCCGCGCGGGGTGAAGCCGCTGAAGTTCTTCTTCAGCAGCGCCCTGAGCACGGCCAGCGGCGAGGATGCCAGCGCGCGATCGATCCGGGCCAAGCTGCAGAAGATGGTGGGCGAGGAGGACCAGTCGAAGCCGCTGACCGACCAGCAGATCGTGCACCTGTTCCAGGAGCAGGGGATCCAGATCGCCCGTCGCACCGTCGCCAAGTATCGCGATCAACTCGGCATCCTCCCGGCCCGGATGCGCAAGCGCGTATGACGCGCGCCGCGGCCGGCTCCGCCCAGGTCAGCCTGCTGGTGCCCGCCAAGGATGAGGCGGACAACCTCGCCGAGTTTGTCAGCCAGTGCCAGGACGCGCTGGAGCCCGCCGGGTTCACGTACGAAGTCATCATCGTGGATGACGGATCCCGCGACCGCTCCGCCGCAGTCCTCCGTGACCTGGCGGCCGCGCATCCCTGGCTCCAGGTGGTGACGCACCGCCGGCAACAGGGCATCGCGGATGCCCTGCGGAGCGCCGCCGACGTCGCCAGCGGGGATGTCTGCGTGTTCTATCCCGCCGACCTGCAGTACCGGCCCGAGGACATCCCCCGCCTGGTCCAGCCCATCCTCGACGGCGACGCGGACGTCGTGACGGGGACGAAGCAGGGGCAGTACCAGAAGGCCTTCGTGTCGGGCGTGTACAACCGCCTCTGCCGCTGGCTGTTCGGGGTCGAGGTGGAGGACCTCAACTCCGTCAAGGCCTGGCGCCGGGAGGTCCTTCAGGGCGTCCGGCTGCGGCCCGACTGGCACCGGTACATGGTGGTCATCGCCGCGGTCGATGGCTTCCGCCTCCGCTCGGTGCCCGTGCCGCTTTATCCCCGCGTGGCCGGCGTGTCCAAGTTCAATTGGCGACGGATTCCGGTGGGTGTGCTGGATCTCCTCTCCGTCTGGTTCCTCCTCCGGTTCGGCCGGAAACCGATGCTGTTCTTCGGCGTCTCCGGCGCCATCCTGTTCTCCATCGGATTCCTCGCCGGAGTCGTCGCACTGGTCCTGCGCTTCGGATACGGCGTCGGCTTCCGGCCGCTCCTGAACCTGGTCGAGACGATGGTGATCACGGGAATCGTGCTCTTTGGCTTCGGATTCGTGGGTGAACTCCTGGCGGGACTGCGTGAGGAGCAGCGGGAGCTCGACCGGCAGATCCAGCGACTCGCCCCGCCCGGCAGGGAATGACCGGATGCGGGTCATCTTCCTGACCCACAACTATCCCCGCAGCCCCGGCGACCTTCCGGGTGGATTTCTCCACCCCTTGGCACTGGCGCTGCGCGCCGACGGCGTGGATGTCCGCGTCGTGGCGCCGGCCGACCGCGGCCAGGGCGGGGAGACGGTCCTTGATGGTGTCCCCGTTCGACGGGTCCGGTATGCCCCGGCTGCGTGGGAATCGCTGGCGTACACCGGCCGCCTGGCGGAGGCGATCCGCACCCCCCATGGCCTGCTGGCGCTCTTCGGTCTCTGGCGCGCGCTCCGCGCGGGCGCCCGGGCGGAGGCCGCTGCCAGCCGTCAGCCCGTCGTGGTGCACGCCCATTGGTGGTTTCCGGCAGGCCTGGCCGCGCCGCCGGAGCTCCCCGTGGTCCTGACGCTGCACGGCAGCGATTCCCGACTGCTGGTACGCGGGTCCATCGGCCCACGACTCGGGCGCCGCGTCCTCCAACGTGCAGCCGTCATCACCAGTGTGTCCACCGCCATGGCCAGGACCATCTCGAGCGTGACCGGGCGGAACCTCCCGCCGGAACAGGTGCAGGCGATGCCGATGGATACCAGCAGGTTTCGACGCTCCACCGGGGGCGGAGGCATCGTGACGGTCGCACGGCTTACCGCCCAGAAGCGCCTCCACCTCCTCCTCGAGGCCCTCGCCCGGCTGGGGGACACGCCCAACCTGACCATCCTGGGCGACGGCCCGGCACGGCCACAGCTGGAGGCGCTCACCACCCGGCTCGGCCTCGCGGCGCGCGTGCGATTCGTCGGCAACGCCTCCCCCGACCAGGTGGCTGAGCAGCTGGCTACGGCCGACCTCTTTGTCTTGCCCGCCGAGCAGGAGGGCTACGGCCTCGCGGCCGCCGAGGCGGTCATGAGCGGCGTGCCAGTGATCGTCTGCACGGACGGGGGCGGGCTCCTTGACGTGGTGGCCCGGCCGGGCGCTGGCCGGGCTGTCCCGGCGGAGCCGATGGCGATCGCTGCCGCCATCACCGGGCTCCTGGCCGAGTCCGGTGCCAGGGACGCCGCCTGGGAGGCCGGTCAGGCCATCCGTGCGCACCTCGATCCGATCGCGGCGGCCCACCGCGTGCAGGGCTGGTACCGCCAGGCGCTGGCCAGCCGGTGAATTGCTTGCCATTGCCGTCACACCTGCTGATTTTTCGGAGATTGAGCTTCCACACTGACCCGAAAGTCCCGGCATGACCACGCGGATCACCCCTGGCACCGACACCCTCACGGAGTACTACCGGGAGCGCTCCTCCTGGCGGGACTCGGGCGAGGAGCGGATGCGTTTCCGGGCCGCGTCGCGCCTGGCGCGGGTGGCGCCGGGACAGGCCGTGCTGGATATCGGCGCCCGGGATGGCGGCCTTCGGCGTCACCTGCCAGCCGGGGTCAAGTACCAGGGCCTCGACATCGCCCCCGAGTTCGCCTCCGACCAGGTGATGATCCGCGACATTTCGCTCGGCCTTCCGTTTCCCGACGCAAGCTTTGACCACGTCTTCTGCATCGAGGTCATGGAACACGTTCCCAACCCGTTCGCGGCCCTGACCGAGATCCGCCGGGTATTGCGGGAGGAGGGAGTGCTGACCCTGTCGGTGCCGAACCCCTATCACGTCAAGGAACTGCTCTGGAACCTGTTCAAGGTTCCCGACCGGCAGGGGCATATCTACAGCTGGACGCGGCAGGCGATGACGGCGCTGGCGGGCATGAACGGCTTCCGCCTCGAGGCGACGCGGGGCACCTATCTGCACCCTCCCATCCCCATGGTGTCCTTGCTGGCCCGCTCCATTGTCTATCGGTTCGTGCGGGCGTGACCCGATGGCGATGGCTCGGTCAGCTCGCCCTCGCCGGTGTCCTGGTCTGGTTTGTCGGAAGGGCCGTGGCGGGGCAGTGGGACGCGCTGCGGCAGGCCGAATGGGAGGTCACGATCGCGCCGGGCTGGGTGGCCCTGTCGGTCGGCCTGGTGCTCGCCACGTTTGCGCTTCAAGTGGAGTCCTGGCGAACCATCCTGGCTGGATGGGGCCAGCACCTGACGCGACTCGGCGCTGCCCGCATCTGGTTCCTGGCCAATCTTGGGCGGTACATCCCCGGGAAGGTCTGGAGCGTGGCGGGCATGATTGTGCTGGCGGCCAGGCAGGGAGTCGCGACCTGGGCGGCCACGGCGAGCGCCGTGGTGCTCCAGGTCATCGGACTCGGGGCGGCACTCGCCCTGGTGGCGGCGACACTCCCGGCGGCGGACACCGGCCTCCGTGTCCTGATCGGCGCCGCTGTTGCCGCAGGCACATTGGCCCTGATGGCTTGGCCGCGGGCCATTCGCGCCCTGCAGCAAATGGTGCCGAAACTCGCCGAGCTCCGGCCGCTGCCGCTCCCGGCGCTCCTGAGGGGCAGCGGGCTTTCTGCGGCGGGCTGGATCAGCTATGGCACCAGCTTCTGGGCGCTCTCCCGCGGGTTGGGACAGCCACCCCTGCTCTCGGTGTGGATGGCCATCGGTGTGTTTGCCCTGGCCTACAC